>JAAFHL010000413.1 GCA_013298365.1 Bacteroidota bacterium
CTATCCAAATACGCTGCTACCTTTGCAACAAAAGACTTCGCATTTTCAACGACTTCTTTGGCTTCGTCGAGGGTGATGATGTTGTTGATTTCGTAATCGCCCGCAGAACGCATATCCGCAGCAAAGGAAAAATCTTTTGACATAGAAACAGGAAATATCCCACCCTGAACATAGATTTTCGCAAATTCCGTTCTTACACCTTTGTGGGTTTTGGGACTGAGTCCTTTTACTAATAAAAGAGCTTGAGTTGCATAGAACATCGCATAATAGCCTCGTGAACATGCGGATTCTACATCTTTTCCTTCCAATAATAATTGCGCACTTGTGAGAAAGCGATTCGCTTTTTCCATTAATAATACTATTTCTTCCATATCACTTTTCCTTCTTTTTTGATGTTAAGATATAAGGGAGAATTTTGGGTTGAAAATAATTTTTGGGTAGTCGGTAAAATGGATAGTATTTCTTGCCATTGAAATAATATCTGCGTTTGAATATCTAAGGTTGCTTTTATTTCTGAAAGCCCTTTAAACCCCTTATTTTCAAATACTAAGAGTATGTCTATGTCCGAATTTTCGGTGTCATCGCCTCTTGCTACTGAGCCATAAAGAACCATAGCACGCAGTCGCCCTTTGTATAAGGCGGGAATTTCGGCTATGAGATATTGAATAACTTGTTGTTTCATGTTTATGGCTCTCTACAGTTAATATTCCTTTTTCTATTTTCAGAATAGATACAAAATTACCTATTTTTGCGCAAAATATATCGTTTTTTTGAAAATTATTCTTGCTGCAAAGCAAAAAATTGGCTTAATCGCAAAACATGGCAGTTTTTTGAAACCTGCTATGTTTTAGTAAAAATATGAAAGATGTCGTTTTTGCCCGATAAAAGCCCTAGTTTGCGTAACATTTCGACCATGCTCACTGTGAAATCTGCGTTCTTTATCTGCGTTCATCTGCGAGAACCTAAACAGCTGCGCTTTTTTTGTATATTTGTAGAAAAAAAGGGAGACCATGCAAAAATTACTAACACGAAACGAATTTAGAGCGTCCGTTTTCAAACGAGACAAATACACCTGTGTGATGTGTGGGGCGGAGGGCAAAGATGCGCATCATATTATAGAACGTAGGTTGTTTAAAGCAGCCGCAGAGTTTGGGGGCTATTTTTTGGAAAATGGCGCAACTTTGTGCGAGCAGCATCATCTTGCGGCGGAGGATACGAGTTTGTCTTGTGAGGCGATTCGGGCGGCTTGCGGGATTTTGGAGGCGGTTTTGCCCAAGCATTTGCCGCCCTATTATGTGTATGATAAGTGGGGAAATATTTTGCTGGGAAATGGGCAAAAAGTGCGGGGGGAATTGTTTTATGAAGAGCCTGTGCAGAAGGTGTTGCGCCCTTTTTTGGGGGATTTTGTGAAATATATGCCTTTTCCTTTTTTGTGGGTAGAAAAAGATGTGCCTCAACCTTTTGAAAATGAAGCAGTTGTGATATTGAAAGTCATAGCAGGTGAAAAGGTAGTTTTGTATGATGATTATATGCACACACAGGCAATAGATGTGCCGTTGCAAACTGCTTTTTGGCAAAACATCAAAGATTTATTGGACGAAAATCTGTATTTGTGTGGGATTGATGCGGCAGATTTTTATTTGGCTTTTGTAGGAAAAGACGATGAATATTTGTCTTGGGAAGAAACAAAAGAATATGCCAATATTTTGAATATCAACACTTTGCCTGTGGCTTACGAAGGTGTTTTTTCTGCGCAATCCTTAGAAAGAGGTTTGTATTTGATGCGCAAAGTAGTAGGATTTAGCAGGCATGAAAGCAGTAAAATGGCTGTTTTTGTGGAGATTATATAGCCGCCCTATTTACAGCTCTACCCTTAAAGACGGGGCTGTAAATAGGGCAATACTTGAAATAGGTATGTGCAAGGGCAGATACTAAACTCTTTTTCTAAAAAAATAGGAACTTGCACCTACCCAAGAAAAATCTTTATTATAACGTACCCCTACCATGAGTCCTTTGCTTAATCTGCCAAGATTTGCAACAAGTCTTGCTTGTTTTCGAACTTCATCATAAATATATAATAACCTAAGCTCCGCCTTTACTCCTACATTTTCAGGGTCTTGAAAGATATATTCATATTTCACTTTTCGTTGCAAAATCCAGTTTTCTCGGTCTGTAACGGCATCTAAATCTGCACTTGTTACATTGATAATTACCCCTTGTCCTGCAAAAGAAAACAAAGGTTTTAATACATAATTTTCTAAATCTGTGGGATATTCGCTTACTTCATTCAAAAAACGAGTATCTGGTACATATTGACTTTTGATAAAAGGCAAAGTATATTTGCTGATTCTAAAAAACCAATTTGGGTGACAAACCCATTCAACCTCAACGTCTTCTGTCAAATTGAACTGACGTTTCAAATCGGTGCGGGGCAGTAATTCATCAAAAATAACTCGATTGTAAATGCGATGAATCGGCGTTTTTACGCCCTCTTTTAGGTAAAAAAGTTTTTTTTCTTCCAAGATAATTTCGCTAATACACAGCGACTTTATGCCCGTCCAATCTTCCATCACATAAAAATCTATGGCTGTTTTTTGCTGATATGGCTCTATTTCCAACAAAATCACATTTTCGGGTGCGTAATTGCCCAAAATATGGGCTTTCAAATCGGCTTTATAATCTTCTATATTGTCATTTGAAAACAAATAGGTAAATTCTTCGGGAATTTGAAAATGTTTTTGGTACAAATCACTCAAAAAAACTTGATAGCCATACAAAGAGGGAAAGCCTTGCATTTCAATGAGTTGTGGCAACCATTCACCGTTTTCGTCTTTGCATATTGCAAAATCTATCGCTAACATGCCTGAAAAACCTGGGTCATTTGGAACATTTAATCCCGCAGGAATTGCTGATTCACTCATCGCAATAAATTCGGGTTTTGCTGCAAAATCAGCTATTTCCTTCCCTGCGGCAATGAGTCTATCCCTAAACTCATCGGGCAAAAAAACAGGCGTTTCTGCTTGCCTAAAAGGTACAGGATATTGATATGCAGCCGTTGATTCATCAAGTAAGGCTTGATAAGTTGCTGCGGAAAAGTTGGTATTGAACCAATTACGGAGAGAAGGTATCATGAATAATTAATAATGAAAAATTGAGAATTAAAAATTAGTATAAACAAAGGTATAGATACTGCATGAATTGTGCAAATATTTTCAGCCCGAGGGCAAAATCATGGCTTTATCATAAAAAATAAAACCACAAAGTTCACAAAGAAAAGCCAACACAAAGAACACTAAGTAGCCTGTTTTCCTATTCATCTTTGTGTTCTTTGTGAAACCTTCGTGAACTTTGTGGTAAAATTCAGCCCTTTTATGCAAATATTTTTTTTATGAGAAAGTCATGCCTGTATTTGTTTTTATTGCTATATTTATATCGCAAATTCAAGTAATCACTCCAACTTGTGAAGTTAAAAACTCATGCAAAGCAGCACCTGTAGTAAGCCGTAGCCGAGCTAAAGGTTTAAAGACGCAATGAAAATAATATCTATACTTATTTCTACTTTGCGCACTACGCTTGTTGAAAACGCCTTTTTTTGCAAATCCCTTATAATTTCAAACGACTTACCATTAATTCATATTTTCTGCCCAAGGGTAATTTTTGATTATCGCTTAGTATGATATTTTCTTTTTCGATAGCAAGCATACATTTAATATTGATAATGAAGGATTTATGTATTTGTATAAAATGTTGCTCAGGTAATTGTTCTATCAAATTTTTTAAAGAATCATACACAATCAAAGGTATTTGTTTTTTCGCTAAAAAAACCTTTACATAATTTCCGAGGCTTTGAAAATACACAATTTGGTCTAATTTTATTTCTTGAGAAAAACCATTTACTTTTAATAAAATAGCACTTATTTCATTTTTGGCAATTTGAGTGGCATTGCATAGAGTTTTGGCTTTTTCTACAGATTTCAGAAAACGCTGTAAAGAAATGGGTTTAAGCAGATAATCTACCGCATCATGTTGATAGGCATCAAAGGCAAAATGATTATAGGCAGTTGTAATAATGGTTGCAGGTCTTTGTGGCAAGGTTTGCATCACTTCGATGCCATTAATCAAAGGCATATCTATGTCTAAAAAAACAATATCGTAAGATTGTTGCAACAATAACTGAATGGCTTCTTTGCCATTAAAGGCACCTGCCGCAAAAAACAAATCGCTGCAATGAGAAATGTGCGATTGAATTACCAAATGTGCTAGTTTCTCATCATCTACAATCAAACATTTATAGGTAGCATCCATAATTCTAGTTGACTGATGTAAGTATTTGGAATAGAAGTATCTATATCTAACTTGTATTCTATTTTAGATAAATTCAATCGCTTGCATAAGTTGTCTATCCCTATCTTTGTCCCTTGAATGCGAGAACCTTCTGATAAATAACTGTTTTCTATCCGAAAAATCAAATGATTTCCTTTAAATGTCCATACTAAATGAATAAAAGGATTTTCGGTTTCTGAGGAGTACTTAATTGCATTTTCTATCAAAGGCAAAAACAAGACAGGAGGCAAGCTCAACACAGGAATCTGCCCTTTTATATCCGCTTGAAT
>JAAFHL010000414.1 GCA_013298365.1 Bacteroidota bacterium
GAATCTAAACGATTTCTTTATTACAGAAGAGGGCTTGAGTGCGTGAAAGAGCAAGCATCCATATAAAGAGTATGTAGGCTATTCGATAATAACTTTAGACGTTTCAACCAATTTTATAGAAAGCTCGGCGGAATTACAAGCCTGTTTAGAGCTGGGATTAAAAGAGATTGATGCAACAGCTTTGACATCACGAATACAAGAATTGAGCCTAAAATATGAAAAACAATATAAGCATCCGATTTATATTTGTGAATACCCTGAACGTGGCTATGTTACACTTAATTTTTGCACACATAAAAGCTTTGTAAGGCAATATGATATTTGAACAGTTTTATTATCCGACAGAGATTTTATGGGGGCTCAAAAGCCCCAATATATAGGGCATGATACAACAAAATATTCTATAGAATTATTTAAACAACTTTTAAAGGAAAAAGAAATACAATTTCAATCTACAAAATTAGACGCCATTGATACATATATAAGGACAAATTTAGAAATGCCATTAAAAGAACTAGCAGAGGAGAATAGGGACTATGCATATAATTTAAAAAAATATGGAGAAATCGCTGAATTGGAAGAGGGCTTAAGCAGTCGCACTAATATGGATATTTATACTAGTTCAAAAAGAAAATTTGCCCTTGGACGACTTAGCACAAATAAAAATGTGTTTATTTACCTTAGCAAATTAAAAACAACTACAAAATGTATAATATTTTAATGTGGCAGTAGTTTATCTAACCATATAGGTCATTTTGCGATTCAGAGAAAAAACTCTAAAAATTGTAAAAAAAGGGGGCTAAGAAAAAATAAAACAAAACCGTGTTGTTTATACTAAATACCTAAAATACAAAAAAATGTTTTATATTATATGAAAGTTGAAATTAAGCCATCCGTACTTATACAAAGTGGTACACTATATAGAATAGAAGACTTATTAAATTATATGTATAGTGAAGCATTAAAGGGGGTGAATGAGCAGGAATTTGTAAGCCCAACTCATGAAGCATTACGCCAAAAAACTTATGATTCGGGGTTTTTGAATCCTTATTGAAAACAATATTTAATCGAGACCCAAGATTGATATGACTTAAATACTAACTTGGATTTAAACTTTATATTTGGTATAAAACTAGGGAAAAAACACAAAGAACATATTCATGATTGTATAAATAACATAATTGTCGAAAAAAATAAATTCCCGGATGAAAAAAAACTAGCAACTATGTTTAACATTATACTTATATGTATAATGGACTGTTTAACGCCTAGAGAACTAGAAGAAGAGACTTTGACCCAGCAAACTTGAACAAGACATGCGCTAATTACAGAAGTTTTAAGTCAGTTAGAAAAGATATATATATATAATAAGAAATCAATGAACAAAGAACAGAAAAAAAGCTATGCCTTGTTAATACTAACAAGCTTAGAAAAATTAGTTGAGCAAAACTATATAAAACAAGATATTATAACAATTGGTGGTGAGATGTTTACGGATCGGGGCGGCGGCTTGACCCATGTGGTCGAATTTGCAACTATACCATATATAGACAAAAAACCTCAAGAAAAAATACGAACTATATATATATACAGTACTTTAAAGACTCTTAGATTGCCACTTAACATGGGCTATTGGAACATTTCTTTAATACCCCTTAGTCAAAAAATACAAGGGGACAATATTATATATCATCAAGGCGTCACATTAAAATCTATACAGAGGGTAACATTAGAAAACAAACACAGTGCTAAACATATAATTCTTGAAAATATTACAATCATAAACCGCTTAAAAGAATTAAAACTTTATATTAATTCCAATTTATATGAAATTGTAAAAACAAAAATATTAAAAAACCCGCATTTTACGGCTAAGGATATTTTGCAAGATATTAAAAATAGTATACAGCAAATGAAGATTCCAGTTTATCAACCCAAAACCAAGAAAGATTCATTGGCTGCGGATATAGATAAACGGGTCTGAGTTCCTAATAAACACGCAACTCGAAAAAAAATAAAAAGCTTGCAAAAAAACATAAATAAGCAGTTAATCATCTTGGATTTTTTAATGTTGGAGAAATTTAAAAACCTATTTGCTGAGCCTATATATTTTTATTTTATGTTTGATTTTAGAGGAAGGTTGTATTATAAGTCTCGAATTTCCCCCCAAAATAGCTATTTATTTAGATATATATATGATTATGGACGAAAAGATATTGAGAATAAGGATTTAGGATTGGCGCTGCCCATAGCCTATGAAAAATGATATAATATCGTAAAACAATCACTTGGGTTAACAATACAATTAAAAGAGCCAGAAAAACGCATATTAGTGTGGTTGATCATAGAATTTGCAAAATTACAAAAAACCGAAAATATTGAATTATACGGGGGGGCGTTTAGTATAGAAAATTTAATTCAATTAGGTATACAGGTATTATACAGGGAAAAACACGAAAATCTTGATACCGAAAAAGAGGTGCAATATAACTATACAAAGTATATTTGGGATATGCTCTTGCAAAAAAAGACCTTGGACCGCTATTATATAATATATAAAGATGCCACCGCATCTGCAATACAGCTCTTAACAACATATTTAGGCCCAATAAATACGGAGATAGCTATTCATGCAAATTTAATGTCAGAGACACATTGATATGATACTTATTATTATATTATTCAGATTTTTAAAAAGAATCACACTTTGAACATAGAAAGCATCGCATATTTTAATCGTAATAATTTAAAAAAAACAATTATGACTTATAATTATTCGGCTACCTTTTATACTTGTTGGCAAGAATTTGAAGATCGCCTAAAAGAAGGTAATCCGCTGCTTAACAATACGCAATTACAGCTTATTAAGCAAGACTACAAAGCATTTTATAAGTTTTTAGACGATTTATTTAACAAGCAAAATATATTTACCAACAGTTTAGACGGTTTGACGCAGGATTTATTAGGTTCATACGAAGAGAATAAACAGATTACTATACAGAGCACAGATAAAGCTACTATACACCTCCATTATCTGATAAGTGTGAGCAGGCGTTGAAGCCTTCAAAATAAAAAAATCAGGAAAACCTTACAAATGACCGAATTAAAAGATAAATTAGATTTAAAAAAAACCCGTCAGGCGCTCAAGCCTAATGCTACCCATGCTATGGATGCTTCTCTCATACGGGAAACAATAGTTGACCTTCGCAAGCCTTTGATTACAATACATGATTGTTATGGAATTGATATTTATATGATAGATGCAACAATTTATAGTATAAATAAAAATATAAATAGAATAACGCGTATAACAAAGGAAAAAACACAAAACCAATGATTTTCAAATTTTATAGTATTGTAACACTATATAGATATGTGGAAGAATAGCTGGGGTGTGTGTATTGACAAATCTGTAGACATATTAAAATATGCTAGACTTGTAAAACACAGTATAGATTATACTTATATGCAAGGATTAAAATACATAGTGATTGCTGGGCAGACAGAAAAACTACAAATCCAAGTTGCCGAACATATAAACATAGAATGGATATTACAATCTAATGAATACGATATTTTTTGTTGATTACAATATACATTAAAAAAAAAAGAGGGTTATAGATATATTAAAGAAGGGTTTATATTGCTGTGAGTTTATGAAGATCTAAAGCCAGAACTAAAAATTTATTTAGATGATTTGCAAAACAACACACTATATAGATAGGTTGTTTTTACATAAATAATTTTGAAAAAAAGCTTCCACTTATATTAAATATATTTAAGGCTAAGCTTGAGCAAATTAGTTTTATAGTGTCAAATTTAGAGATTATAGGTCTGAAATATAAAAATTACCGCATATGTCGTATAGAATTATATGACATTGCTAATTTATTAAAATTTAAAACTCAATGTGGGTGAAGCTATCGTGGTATTGCTGTCGAATATTACAAAAAAAAATATGGAAAGCGCATAAATGCCCAACTTACAGTCCAAGAAAAGCGAATTTTAAGGAAGTATTTTTATGGTCAACGCTTGGAAATTTGGGAATTGCTTCCAGAAACAATTAGAGCCGAAGAAATTATAAAAATAGATTTTAATCACTTGTATTTGAATCAATTAAAACAAGCACTACCTATTAAACGTTTAAAAACGATCGATAATACCGACACAAATTACGTTTTAGGTTTTTATTATATAAAATTTTATATGGAAGCAAGGCTGGAGCCTATATTACCAAGTTTAGAAGAAAATTTTACCCAATTTAAAACTGGTTATGGCGAAGGTGTGTATTGGGTCGATGAAATTAAATATTTTATAAGCCTGGGGGGTCAAATACTTGAAAAAAAGCTTCTTATAGCTTATAAAGAGTCGAAACCACTATTAAAACCACTGATGGAAGATTTTTACAAAATACCTAAGCGTCTAATACGTAAGCAACTAGCTAATCAATTTTTTGGTAATTTAGGGAGGAGATCTTGACAATATGAATATCAAATGGTGCAGAACCAGTTTTTAGACAAGTATTTGCCGAATATTAAACGCACGAAAAATTATGGGGAATTTACTCTAGTAGAGCTGCACGCAACAAAACGACTCTACAACACTTGTGAA
>JAAFHL010000415.1 GCA_013298365.1 Bacteroidota bacterium
TTCTGGAATACCCGCTTCTACTTTTCCTACAAGGTCAGCACCTACGTCAGCCGCTTTTGTATAAATACCGCCGCCCACACGAGCAAACAAAGCGATAGATTCAGCACCCAAAGAAAAGCCTGTCAAAACTTCCAATACTTTGACCATGCTGCCCATTGTGTCTGCGGTCATTTCGCTGCCCATAAACATTTTGTAGAATAACAAAAAGAACAAAGTTAAGCCTAAAACCGCCAAACCCGCAACACCAAGTCCCATTACTGTTCCTCCTTTGAAAGACACATTCAAGGCATTCGCAAGGCTTGTACGAGCCGCTTCTGTAGTACGCACATTCGCTTTTGTGGCGATTTTCATACCAATATATCCTGCTGCAACGGAAAATCCTGCCCCAAAAATGAAGGCAACGACAATCATCCAGTGTGAATTTTCTACTACTTGTGAAAGCACAAACAATAATACAGATGTTATCGCAACAAAGATGCTTAACACACGGTATTCTGCTTTCAAAAACGCCATAGCACCTTCGGCGATGCTATTTGCGATAAAGCGCATTCTGTCATTTCCTGCACTTTGTTTATCTACCCATGAAGATAGATATGCCATATACAATAAGGCAATTAAACTACAAATAATCGGTACGTATAATATCATATCAGTTATCAGTTATCAGTTATCAGTTATCAGTTAGCTTTATGAGTTGTTTTGATTGTTCACTGCTGACTGTTCACTGTTGACTGTAAAAATTAGGGCGCAAAAATACATAGTTTTTTGAGTTTTACAAGTGAAAAAGGGCGATTTTAGGCAAAATCCCATAAAAAAAGCTGATTTTTAGAAGAAATAAGTATTATAGGATTTTTTTTCTGCAAAATGCTTGTATTTTGAGGCTTTACGGACTTCTTGCACAAGAAATAAGAATGGCTTTCTCATAAAAGAAGTAGTTTTGTAAAAATGGCTAATTTTACCACAAAGTTCACAAAGGGTTCACAAAGAACACAAAAAAGGATAGAAAAACAGCCTACTTTGTGTTCTTTGTGTTAGCTTTTCTTTGTGAACTTTGTGGTTTATGTTTTTATGAGAAAGCCATGAAGAAATAAGGCTTGATTATTTTTTATGAATAAAAAAATTATCGTTTTGAAAATCAAAATAATCCTATACGTTTGCCGATAAATTTATTCAAAATGATCATACCGCCGTAAAAATACGGCAGACTTAATAAGACAGACTATCACTCGACAGCATTAACTTGAAAAAATACTAAGTATCGCAATTAAAAAGACATTTTCCTTTTTAACTGTTAAATTTCGTCATGGTTCGTTCCAAACCTTCCATTATAATCGCCAAAATACCCTCCACACACTTATCTATCAAAGGCGTAATAGCCGCTGCTTCGTCATCTGTAAAAGGCGAAAGCACATAATCTGCTTGCGCACCTTTGGGGTAATTGCTGCCTATACCAAATTTAATACGAGGATAATTTTGGGTTTGCAAAAGTTCATTGATGCTTTTTAATCCATTATGTCCCCCATCAGAGCCGCTGGGACGTAAACGTGTTTTGCCAAAAGGTAAAGCCAAATCATCAGTAATCACAATCAGGTTTTGGGTTTCTATTTTTTGTTTATCCAAATGAAAACGAACCGCCTTCCCACTCAAATTCATATAGGTTGTGGGTTTTAGCATAAACAATTGCTTGCCCCGATATTTACCCTGCGCACTGTCTGCAAGTCTGTCAGAAGCAAAAGACACTTCCAATTTTTCTGCTAACTTCTCTACTACCCGAAATCCAATATTATGGCGGGTGTTTTCATATTCTGAACCAATATTGCCAAGTCCTACAATTAAGAATTTCATTTATAATGACGATTGATGTTTAATTAAAGTTCAAAGATAGAGAATAAGTAAGATGTAGGCAAAAAATATCGTGAGAAAGCCATTTAGCAACCTATTTTAAGTTCGTTTCGTATATTACAATATACACTATACTAATTTTGTATTCCTAACATCAACATGTCTGCCATTTCTTTTTTCTTATCCCGTTAGGGATAAAATATCGGTAGAAAAGACGAAATGCCCACCCATAACCCTCATTTTTTCGTGCAAGCACGAAAAAATTGACAAAAATGGGGGATTTGTACGCAATTTCTACCGATATTTTGTGCCTACGGCATAGGGAAACAGGATATAATTATTTTGGCAGACATGTTGTAACATTATTATCTATTTTATTATGAAAAAAGCTATCTTTCTCTTTTTGTTAAACAGCTTATTGATGTTTAACTGCGCAACCGCTTTGCCTACTGTGCGCCAAGTAATGAACTTTGACGTATATTCCCATAATATTCAGTTATTAAATGTTTTTTTGTAGGAGTTTAGTGCCTAAACCTGGTCTGGGTTTAGGCACTAAACCCCTACAAAAATGGGAAAATGAAAAAAATGCTTGCTGTAAATAAAAAAATGCTTCTTTAAATGTCAAGCATCAACTTAACAACCGCCCTCGCCCAAAGGTGCCAAATAATTTGTGAAAGTCTTGCCATCATAAGTGCAAACACCTTCCGAAGTGCCTATCCACAGAATCCCTTTTTTATCTTCAAATACACAAAAAACACGATTGTTGAGTAAGCCCTCTTTTTCGGTAAAATAGGTGAATTTTGTGCCACCTGCCCCGAGTTCAGCCGAAGGGTTATAACAAGCTAAACCCCCGCCAAATCCTTGATAATCAGACAATCCAAACCAAATATTCCCCTTTGAGTCTTCGTAAATATTCCAAACTTCATGTTTGATAGCGGTTTCTTTTGCGGAAATATGCTTGATATTTTTGCCATCATAGCAAAACAAGCCGTCTAAATTTCCGAGCCAAATATTCCCTTTTTTGTCTGCCAAAATGCTTCTTACCCCTTTAAAAGCTGCGCCATCGTTGTTTTTTAGATGATGAAACGTGCTGCCGTCATAATAAAAAACGCTATCTTCTGCCCCAAACCAAATTTTTCCTGTTTTATCCGATGTAATCGAATAAATTGCTTGTGTACTAAGTCCTTCTTGTTTACTTACATTTAGGAAGTTTTTGCCATCAGCCGAAGACTTATATATACACAAACCTGCTGCCGTAGCGAGCCAAATATCGCCTTTTGTGTCTTCAAAAATACTATACACATAATTGTCGTTTAGTCCATCTTTTTGGGTGAAATTTTGGAAGTTTTTGCCATTTTTTGCGGAAGGGTCGTATATATATACGCCATGCTGCCAAGTTCCCAACCAAATTTTGCCTGTTTTGTCCTCAAACATGCTCAATATTGCCACCCTGCCGATGCCTGTTGCTTCTGTAAAATGCTTGAAATTTGTGAAATTATAGGTATAAAGCCCTTGTTCCCAACTCCCAAACCATAAATTACCCGATTTGTCTTGCAAGCCTGTGCGCACAAAATTGTTAGGGGCATTTGCATAACTTTCAATCTTAATGTTTAAGAATTCGGATAAAACAAAAGGTTTGTGCCAAGTAAGTGGTGTTTCAGACTGCTTTCCTCCTATGGAAGCAATTTTGCTTTGATTTTGCCCTGCACAGGCTGCAAAAAATAAGAGCAAGAATAAAAAGCCATAATTCATTTGCTTTGTCATAAATAATTGATTATGTGTTTATTGAATGAAAATTAGAATGTTTTTTTGGGTAGAAAATACCTGCAAAAATCTGCTTTATCTCTGCAAACTTTTGTATTGTTTCTAAATATGAAAAGAAATTAAGTGTTGATAATTTCCAATTTATAGCCTACACCATGTACTGCTACAAGCTGCACATCGGGGTCATCTCGCAGCATTTTGCGCAAACGGGACACAAACATATCTATGCTTCTGCCTACCACAATGCCCTCATCTGCCCATACATTGTCCAAAATAAAACTGCGTTCCAACACCTGATTAGGTTGTTGTACAAACAAATGTAGCAATTTTGCCTCACGATAGGTAAGTTTATGGCTTACATTTCCGCATTTTAACAGTTGATTTGCTACATCAAGCCAAGAATTAGCAAAGATGAGTTCTTTACTGACGATAATTTCTTTTTGTGCCTCCTCTTGTTTTTCTGTTTGTGCAATAGGCATTTGTTGCAGCGTTGTAGGTATATATTTTTTTCCACCATAATATAAAAGCCCTACCAATAAAGCACCTATAAACCAACCTGTTAGCGGGAAATGATTGTCTTTATGGGCTTGCGACAAAATCGTGAATTGAATATCATAACACATTTGGGGAAGGTTGCGACTTCGCCCCGTACAAGGTACTTTTTTGTTAGTCGAAACATCCCAAAAATTATAGCCCAACACCAATGTGCCATCTTCACAATTCAGGACAATTACATCATACTTACAAGTTAGTTGGTGCATATTCAAAGAACTTTGCAAAAAAGAAGGCAAGCTGTCATAATCAAAATGCCTTGACAAACGCACACGCCAAACATTTGCTTTTACCTGTTTGATAGGCGGAATTTGCGAAGTACTATCGCCCATTTGTTGCAATAAAAGATGCCCTGTTCGCCGCAAAGCAAGGTTTATTTTTTCAGGAGAAACATCTTTTTTCTCCTTGTCCATATTAGGCATATACCATACAAATTGCATGAGCAAAATGC
>JAAFHL010000416.1 GCA_013298365.1 Bacteroidota bacterium
CGCAGACAACGGCTGTCAAATCATCAACTGCTCTTGGGGCGGAGCAGGTTACAGTGCTTTTGGGGAAAATGTGGTCAATTATGCAACCATTAATAAAAATGCAGCCGTTGTAGTCGCAGCAGGTAACAACTTCGCCGAAACCATCAATTACCCTGCGGCATACAGGCGTGCGCTTTCTGTGGCAGCTTTGACCTCTTTGGGACAAAAAACGGCTAATTCTGCTTGGCATTATACAATAGATATCGCAACGCCTGGCACAAGTGGTTTTACCTCTTTTGCCGCACCGATTGCAAGCGCAGGAACAGCAATGGCTTATAAGCGTTTTAACCTAGATTTGGGAAATGCCGCTTATACAGGCTATCAAGCAGCACAAAGAATACGGGTTACTGCGAATTATGGCATTGTCTATGGGGGCGCAAATCCTGCCTATATGCAAGACAAGTTGGGTTCAGGTAGGTTAAATATGTTTAATGCAGTAAAAGATAGCCTAAAACTGCCTTCGATGCGCATCAATGCGGATACGCTTGCAATTACAGCAGGCGATGGCGATAACGATATAGAGTCAGGTGAAATTGTAAGCCTTCATTTAGGCTATATAAATTGGTTGGATTCTGCCCTAAACTTGACCGTTACTTACATTCCTGATGCCGTTTGCGCACCCTATATTACCCTGCTCAGCCCTGCATCTTTTGCGCCAGGCATAGTGCCCCCCTTGGGTACATTGGGCAATACTTTGCAATTTCAGGTATCCCCTACTACTCCCGCAGATTTGAAAATTGGTATCAAAGTCGTTTATTCCGACCCTTTGCGAAATTATACAGACTTTGAATATCTTTTATATTTGGCAAATCCCAATTTCTTAACAATTACCAATAATTTATATGACTTAACGGTTTCGGGAAAAGGGGAAATAGGCTACTATCAAAGTGATGACAATACTTTGGGTATGGGCGTAAAATATGGAGCAATGGCAAACTCTGCGCTATATGAAGGCGGGATTTTGATTGGAAATTCGGCTACTAGTATTGCAAATAACATCAGAAGAACTAATTTTCTGCAAGACAAAGACATTACTTCTTCCGTTGTATTAACAGAAAATGCTACTCCGCTTTCTTCTGATAAAGAATGGAATGGCGAATTTACCACAGCCGTACTGCCTATCACCGTCAATCATAATCTTTATAACTACGAAGATGCAAATAATGATGATTATATTATTTTTGAATATGAAATCAATAACACAGGTGGTGCAGCATTAAATGGTGTATATGCAGGTATTTTTATGGATTGGGACATTGCGAGCAATCCCTTAGACCCGACAGCATACGCCAAAAACCTCTGTAATTTTGATGCAAACAAAAAAATGGTGTATGCCCACCAAAATACCTACAATGATTATTATGGCATGGCTTTGCTCAATGATGATGGTTTTCATACACGAGCTTACACTGGCAGCAATGCTGTTTTTACCGACTCCGCAAAATATGCTTGTATTGCCAATACGCCTACCCTTGCAAATGCTGCCGTAACGACTCAAAATGACATTATGCAGTTTATTTCCGCAGGTCCTTTTGACATTCCTGCGGGAGCAATGCACCGAGTAAGTTTTGCCCTAATAGGCGGCAGTTCGCTTGCAGCACTTGATAGTTCTCGCAATCGGGCAATCGACAATTATTACTGCCAAATTCGGGGAAAAGTGCCTACAAACACACTTGCACAAAACCTTTTTTCGGCTGATATGGAAGAAAAAGATGCAAATGGCTGGACACATTATTATAAATCAGGTGCGACAAATGAGTTAGTTTTATCGCTCAAAAAAGATGCTATTGCGCTTATTACCCCTTCGCAAGTGTCCGGCGGCTATGGCGGAAGTCCTTATTTTACGCAAATTTCTGCGCCAACGGCTCCTTATGCCAATAATCCCGCAGGGTGGTATGTGATGAATCGTTTTTGGAATGTTAGCCCAACAGTTCAACCTACTTCACCCGTAGGCGTGCGTATGTACTATGAAAATCAAGACTTTACACAATTACAAAGCGTTGCCCCCTCATTGCTTAGCCACGCAGATATGCAGTTTTTCAAATTTACTACGGCTTCTGCTATCAATCCTAATCCCCTTTTGGGACATGCAGGGGCAGGTACATGGGATATTTTTGCGTTAAATAAAACCATCAATAGCGTAGGAGATAAATTTTATGCCACATTTAATGTTAATGGTTTTTCGGGTGGCGGCGGCGGCACAACAGGCGATATATCTTCTTTTCCCATTGAACTATTGGCTTTTGATGCCGCTATTACAGTAAATAAGGAAGTGCGATTAACTTGGCAAACAGCACAGGAAATGAACAATGACTATTTTACGATAGAACGCTCCCTTGATGGCGATTTCTTTGAAAACTTGCAACAAGTTGATTCAAAAGGAAATAGCACAACTTTACAAAGTTACCAAACCTTTGACAAAAA
The DNA here is from genome assembly GCA_013298365.1 of Bacteroidota bacterium. Classification (GTDB taxonomy): domain Bacteria; phylum Bacteroidota; class Bacteroidia; order J057; family J057; genus JAAFHL01. The sequence goes on from JAAFHL010000416.1 coordinate 2,464, forward strand.
TCCTTACACAGGGCGTTCTTATTATCGTTTGAAGCAAACCGATATAGATGGGCATTTCAGTTATTCTTCTTTACAAGAAATAGAAATAGGGGAAAATGGAGATTATCACATTTACCCCAATCCTTTCCACAAAGAATTAACTATTCACTCAAACATGGAACTAAGTGAAATTGAAATTTGGGACATGGTAGGCAAAAAAATCATGACGATAATCCCTAAAAATAATACAACAAAAATAGATTTTTCGGATTTGCCTTTTAGTACATATATGCTGATATTGCAATCGGAAACAGGAAAAATAACTGAACGTGTGGTGTATATGCCTTAATTGCAAATAGGTAAATAAAAAATGCTTGTCTGTATTTAGCTTTTTCATAAAAAAAGCGGTTGTTGAGTCTATCTCAACAACCGCCTTTTAAATAAGAAATTCATTTCCTATTTAAAGCATAACTTATTTTTTACTATTCTCCTTCCACCTCCGATAAATCGCAATCAAAAAGCCTGCAGTCAGTACAAAAGTGCCAAGCCAGAGCAAGTTAATCGCTGGTTTTTCGATGGCTTTTAACACTATCCAGTCATTTCCTGCGGGTTTTTGCTCCACTTGCAACTGAATTGTACCTGCTTTCGGGTCCACATTTACAAAGGCAAATTTTAAGCCCAATTCGGGTACATCTGCTTCTATCATACCAGGTTTGCGGTTTTTGTCTATGGTATAAACAGGTTTTGCCTCATATTCAAGGCTATCCATTTGTATCTTCAACATAGCAGCTACTGCCAAACTCAAATCTTTGGTTTCTTCACGACCCGACAAATCAGCTATGCCTGTAAGTGTTACCGCTATTTTGCCAATGAAAAATTTATCGCCTGGTTTTGCTTGAAAATCATGGTATTGCGGCTCAACCTCCACATCTTTTGGGTCGGGCATACTGCTCACAAAGGCATAAATATCTCTGCTTGCAAAGATTTTGCGAGAAGGATGTGAGAGCAAACCGCCCATTTCTTGGTTCACTTCTGATTCAGGATTTAAACGAAACTTCTTAGTAGAATCTGCCATAGAAGTAAATTCTACTTGAAAAATGGTGCGATTGTTGATGAGTTTGGGATTCAAATATTGCAAATTTTTGTTCATAAACTCTCGCACATATTCCATATTGATGTCTTCGCTTGAATTACTCATCGTATGAACAGGCGTTTGTTGTGTTCCTTTTTTCTTGGCAAAAATCGCTTTCGGAAGTTCCTGCGCAAAGGTTTCGCCTGTGGCATCTTCAAATTTTATTTTGACAATATTCGGATTATTTTCAATCACAACGATTTCGCCTATTGGGGCTTTTGCTTCTTTTTTGCCCAAATATTTCACAAAATAACCTGGCACTTGTCGAGTAACACCCACAGGCAATAGCACATTGTCGTTTTGACTATCTCCTTTGAAACCTTTGAGTTCTTCAGGGGTGAGATTTTTGGAAACAACCGAATCATAACCCGATGAAAACAAAATACCCAAAAGCATCATGGCAAAGCCAATATGCGTAACGGTTCCGCCCATCACCTTCAAGCCTTTAGTATTTTTGCGTAGCATAGCGACCAATAAATCGGCATTTGCAGCGATGGCAAAAATGGAGGTAAAAAGCAAAATTTCATCGGCAAAAGCCAAGAAAATATAGGTAAGATAATTACCGACTCCACCTGCTGCCCAAGTTTCAGAGAAACTTTCATGATAAGAAAATGGCATTTGCTTGTAAACCAAGAAGATAAGTGTTGCGCAGCCGCTAATTGCCGCAATCACAAAAGGACGAAATATGACATCAGCCAATTTCTTTTTCTCCGCCATTTTCCACCACAAAAACTGCCCAACACCTGACAAAACGCCAAATAGAATGGCAAACCAAATATTCCACTTATAATAGAAAAACTGCAACTTAACAGGCGGTGCGATGTGTGTGCCAAAAATTTTGTTAAAAACAGGCAAAGAAGTAGAAAAAGTAATTTCTGCGCCAGCAAACACAAAAATAAGCGTTCCCAAAAACAAGAAAAATTCAGCAGACCAAAGTTTTGCTTCTTCTTCTTTGCTCGGAATCGCATTCCATCTTATTGCAAACAACAAAATAACAGGAATCAAATAGGCGAAAACCAAGACCAATAAC
>JAAFHL010000417.1 GCA_013298365.1 Bacteroidota bacterium
TGGTAAAAATTTGAATGAAAAGGGTTATGAAAAAATGCTGCGACAATGTATATGAAGATTTATAAATTTTCGCTATTGGACTTCTTGCGAAAGTAAATTTGTGTTCATCTTAGCGTTTAAGCCACCTGCAAAAATGCCAGCATTTTTGCTGCCATCGCAAGAGGGCTTTTGATTTTTGGGCTAAAAGCCTCACTATCAAAAGCCGTCTTAGAAGGACGTTTTTTATTATTGATCTCGTCTTCGACTAAAAACACTAACAATGGCGAAAAAAAAATCTCTTTTCTTTACAATACTAAATCCATTGACCTAGAAAATAATTTTCTCTTTTTCCTATCATAACGCAACAGAAATCTTAGCAAAAATATATATTCCTAACAAAAAAAAGCTAATTTTGCCCCAAATAAGCTACAAAATGGATAAACTCACGCCTAAAAAATTCTTAGGGCAACATTTTTTGACAGACAAGCAACTTGCGCAGAAAATTGTGCGCACCCTTTCGGCAGATGAAACGGCTGCTGTGGCTGAAATTGGTCCAGGTATGGGCATTTTGACGCAATATTTGTGCGAAAAATATACAAATTTTCGGGTAGTAGAAATTGATAATGATGCAGTTAGCTATTTGAAAACGCATTTCCCTACTTTGGAAATTATTCATGAAGATGTGCTTAAATGGAACATGCAAGCGACATTGCCTAAGAACAGTTTTTTGATTGGCAACCTGCCCTACAACATAAGCTCTCCCATTTTTTTCCATATTTTAGAGAATATGGAATATGTGCAAGAAGGCGTTTTTATGATTCAAAAGGAAGTAGCAGAGCGAATTTGTGCCAAAGAAGGCAACAAAGAATATGGGATTTTGAGCGTTTTGATGGGCTATTTTTATGAATTAAAATATGAGTTTTCCGTTCCACCTACGGTTTTTTCGCCACCACCCAAAGTAATGAGTGCTGTTTTTAGCATGAAAAGAAAAAATATAGAAAATCCTATTTCCTTTTCAATATTGAAAAAAGTGGTGAAAGCAGGTTTTAGTCAAAGGCGAAAAACCTTGCGAAATGCCGTCAAGGGATTAGAATTTGCCGATTTTCCCGAAAAAGAAAAGTGGTTTGCTATGCGTGCAGAACAGTTGAGTGTCAGTGATTTTGTGCAACTTAGCACATATTTAGTATAATATTATGGCATAAAAGAAAAAAAAATCACTAATTTTTATCATGGAATTTTGTTTTAGATAATATTTTTTTAATTTTACAACCTAATACATGAATCATGCGTAAAATAGCCTACATTAATATGTTGTTCTCTAAATAAGCATATTATAACATGCTACTCACGACAATTTGGAATGTCTTTTGACGTAATACATATACAACAATAGATGTATAAAATATCAGAATAAAGCGTATATAATAAAAGTAGATAAGAGAATTTTTTTCCAAAAAAAGTAAAAACAAAGTAAATAAGCAACAAAAAGGTTGAAATCGTTACATGTAGTATTAATGTAGTATTAATAATATATTAAGTCTTTAATAAAAATAATATACTAACAATCAAATAGTTGTATAAAGTAAAAAGAATCTGTACTTGCTATAAATGTGTAAAAAGGTACTATTTTTGTGGTAATATACAAACTATCAAAATATTTTTTCAATGTAGTATTACACATAGTATTGGGGGGGAGTGTGATTTTCTATATTTCCTATCTAAATAATTGCTTTAAATTTTAATATCATGAATCATAAGAGTATCTTCAACCTAATGTTTGCGTTATTCGCTATCGTATTGTCTGTTTCTGTTGTAAATGCACAAATTTCAGACAAAGAACCTTCAAAAGAGGACATAAAGTTTTGGAAATCAAAAGCCAAAGGTTATACTAAAAATCCAATGGCTTTGAAGCACGAATTTGATGCGTCTCAAAAACAAATCGCTGAATTAAAGGCGCAAATCGCCCAAATGAACGCAGAGTTTGAAGCAAAAGGAGCTGAAAGCAGTTCTTATCAAACGCAACTCGACAGTTTGAAATGGGAAAATGTACATATTAAATCTGAAAAATATGCTTTAGAGAAAAAGATGGCAAAAATGGAAATTGCCCTCAAAGGTGAGAAAAAAGTGAACGAAACTGGTACAAAATTAGGACTTGTATATCGTACACAGATAGGTGCATTCGTGAACCACGAAATGTCAAGTACGCCCACAAATGCAGAAGATTTTAAACACGAAAAATCAGATGGCTTTAACAAATACATGTTGGGTAATTTCCGTACACAACAAGAAGCAGATGCTTTTTCGGTAGAACTCAAAAAAGTAGGTATTGCCGATGCTTGGGCTGTACCATACATTGACGGGATTCGGGTAACTTTTGCCGAAGCAAATACCTATTTATCAAAGCAACCGAATTTTAATAATACGGGCGGCGGTGAGAAAATGGCAGCTCCTGGTGGTACCGCATTGCCACCAAAATAAGGCTTGTTTCGACACTTATATGATTCAAAAAAGATATACCTTGATAGAAGTTTGGGATTAAACCCGCTTCTATCAAGGTTTTTTTATAGGCTTTTCAGGCTAAAAAAGGTATATTTGCCCTCATTTAACAAAAAACGACCAAAAATATGCAAAAATTGCTGCTTATTGTTTTTTTATATTGCTGCATTAGCGCAAAATCTCAATCCCTCAATTCCCTAATTGCTTTCAAATTTTATACTGCCGAGCAAGAAGTAAGGCATAAATATGGCTCTTTTACATTCAAAGAACGCTATTTGCAAGATTTTCAATTTGCGGGAAAATTTGATGATGTGCCTGCTATGCAAACCGAAATGACAAAAAGTGTGTATTTGTATAAAGATGGAAAAGGCGATTCCACACTGGCAGCGTATATCTATCAACGTTCGCCTAATGGCTTGAGCGAGCAGCAATCTGCAAGGGCTATTAATCGTAAAATAAACCGCACATTATTGCAACTTTTTTTTCCGCCTAATACCCGTATTTATGGCGGTGGCGAGCAGTTTTCTTATCTTGAATTGAACAAAGGCAGATATTTCCGTATGTGGTCGGAGGAAAATGGCATTGGGAGAGGCGATAAACCGCTTAGTAATTTGACGAAAAAAATGGGCGTTTCTGGCGAATATTATTCCACTTACTTTCCCATTCCCTTCTTTTTGACCTCCACTTTTCAGTATTTTTATATAGAAGATTGCAATAATTGTGAGATTCGCATCAAAGAAACGCCGAAGGCAACAGTGGTAGAAATTATGAACCACGCACCTTATATCACTTGGACAACCCGTCAATCCAAGGATTACAAAACGGCTTTGCAGGATTTTTATCAAGAAAACAAATTTCGCTACCAACAAACGGATAAAAAAGACAGCCTTTCTAATCTACCTTTGCCCGAATGGGCGTATGGAACAGTGTTGGGTTTGCAAGGAGGAAGCGAAAAAGTGCGCAAAATTGTAGCCGATTGTCAAAAAGGAGGCATGAAAATTTCAGCAATTTGGATTCAAGATTGGGTAGGCAAAAAGAAGGTGAAATATGGCTCACGCCTCAACTGGACATGGAAACCTGATGCCTTAGCCTATCCCGATTTGGATGGTTTTATTCAAGAAATGAACCAAAAAGGCATCAAGGTATTGGGTTATATCAATCCTTTTTTGGCAGCAGAAAGTGAATATGGGAAAGAAGCGAAAGTGAAAAACTTTTTGGTAAAAAATGCAGCAAAACAAGATTATTTGATAGATGTGGGTGGTTTTGATGCGTATATGATAGATTTTTCCAATCCTAACGCCTTTGATTGGTATATTGGAGTGATTCAAACGGAGTTGATTGGGCGAGGTTTTAGTGGGTGGATGGCAGATTTTGGGGAATGGTTGCCGACAGATGCCAAGACTTATGCACGCGTTTCGGGTGAAGAATATCACAATCTATATCCTTTGGATTGGGCTTTGTGCAATCGTATGGCGATAAATGATGCGGGTAAGCAAAACGAAATAGTCTTTTTTATGCGCTCAGGCGGTGGCGGTTCGTCCTTGGTTGTACCTATGTTTTGGAGTGGCGACCAAATGACTGGCTGGGGCAAAAATGATGGAATTGCTTCGGCAGTTATGGCGTTAAACAGCTCGGCAATGTCAGGGATTCCCTTTTTGCATAGCGATATTGGCGGATATACCTCTATCAAATACCCTTTTTTTCGCCAAATACGAGAGCGAGATTTGCTGTATAGATGGGCAGAAATGGCGGTTTTTACGCCTTTTTTTCGTACACACGAAGGGCTAAACCCTACCCAAGATTTTCAATTTTACCAAGACACAGCAGCCATTCATTTTATGGCAAAAATGGGAGAACTACACCTTTCTCTCCAAAAATACATCAAATATTATGCAGATGATGCCCTTAAAACAGGCTTGCCCGTTTGCCGCCCTTTGATGATGGAATTTCCTAACGACAGCCTCACTTTTGACCTCACTACACAATTTATGTTAGGTGAAGACATTGTTGTTGCGCCTGTGTTGCAGCCCAAGACCTTTGAGGTAAAGGCATATTTACCAGAAGGCAAATGGCGACATATTATCACAAATCAGGTATATGAAGGCGGAAAAACGCATATCATTG
>JAAFHL010000418.1 GCA_013298365.1 Bacteroidota bacterium
AAAAATTCAAACGCAGCTTATCGAGGCAAAAGAAGGTGCAATAATCGAGATTCCTGCAGGCAATTTCCATTTTGACAAATCGCTCATGCTGGATAATATTGCCAATGTAACGATTCGTGGGGCTGGAAAAGACAAAACGATTTTGTCTTTTAAAGACCAAGTTTCAGGGGCAGAAGGATTTCATATTGTAGCAAATAACATCACCATAGAAGATTTGACCATCAAAGATACAAAAGGTGATGGCATTAAATTGCAGCATTGCAAAGGCATGACCTTGCGCAACTTGAACGTAACTTGGAGCAACGGCGCAGACGAGAAAAATGGTGGTTATGGTTTGTATCCTGTTGAAAGTGAGAATGTTTTGATAGAAAAATGCGAAGTTTCTTTTGCTTCTGATGCAGGCATTTATGTAGGACAATCGCAGCATGTCATTGTGCGAGATTGCTACGCACACGAAAATGTGGCAGGCATAGAGATTGAAAATTGCATAGATTCCGATGTTTATCACAACAAAGCGGAAGGTAACACAGGTGGAATATTGGTGTTTGATATGCCCGATTTAAAACTCAAAAATGGGCATACTTGTAGAGTATTTGAAAATGAAATTATAGAAAATAATCACCCAAATTTTGCGCCAAAAGGCAATATTGTTGCGATTGTTCCGCCAGGAACGGGCATTATTTTGTTGGCAGCCAAAGAAGTTGAAGTCTTTAAAAATAACATAAAAGGACATAAAACCATCGGCATTGCCATTGCAAGTTTCTTGCTCACAGAAAGAAAAATCAATGATTCTTTGTACAATCCATATAGTTATAGTTTGTATTTGCACGACAATGTATTGGAAAGAAAGTCTGCAATTCCTGATTTGAGTACAGATTTTGGCAAAATGGTCAATATTGTGTTTAGCGCAAGTCCACAAGATATTTTGTATGATGGCATTCTACCTGAAGGAAAGAAAGAAAATATACTTTGCCTCAAAAATAATACATCACCTTCTGATTTACGTTTTGCGAATGTAGATGCCGCAAATGATTTCAAAAATGTAATCAAAGATACTAAAACCTACGAATGTGAGGGTAAAGTATTGGCAGGAGTGAAGTTTTAAGGAGGATTTTGGCATCTTTTATATGATTTATACTTTGCCTGTAGCATACGCTTTAGCTTGTGCCAGAACATATTTTGATAGCGACATAAAGAATAGGTAGAGGGGAGTATGGGCTTTAGCCCGTACTTTACCTTGTACGGGCTAAAGCCCATACTCCCTAGAAAACGATACCGATTTCTAATGTCGTTGCCAAATTAACACGAGCTAAAGCTTATGCTACATTTCCAAAAAGTGTAAACTACTTATCAAAGATGCCAGGATTTTCATAATAACACTCTTGTAAAAATAAAAAGTCAGAAATTGACTCAAGTTGTAGGCAGTAAACCCATACATTTTTAGCGGAATGTATGGGTTTACTGCGTAAACCCTCGCCCCAGTTTGGAGTCTCCTCCAAACTCGGGCAGCATTTGCCCTTTTTAGGGCAAATTACTGAAAAATGTTTTCCCCGTTGGCAGCAGACTCCCAACGGGGAGTTAGTTTGACGGCTCTGGTGAGGACACAGACAAGTAATGTCCAAGCCACAGCATTTATTCTTATCAGATAAACCAAAAAATGATGCCAATTTCAAAAAAAAAGTGTTAATTTTGGGTCTTAAATACACAAAATAGCTTAAAATTTGAGCTATTCGCCACTTTATATTATCAACTTACAACTATGTTAGAAGACCGCCTAAAAGATATTTCAGAAATACGTAACTTGATGGAGCAACAAACTAAGTTTTTGTCACTCAGTGGTTTATCAGGTGTTGGAGCAGGAATCGTTGCTCTTTTGGGGGCATTTGTTACTTATCAGTACCTTTATGCAAAAGGTATTTATCAGTCTTTACAACGTCAAACAAGTTATACGCTCACGGGTAATGAGCTGTTAGAATTGTTGGCAATCGCAGTAGGCATTATGTTTTGTGCTTTGGCAGTAGCCACTTTTTTTTCGTACAGAATGGCAAAACAAAAGAATTTACCTTTTTGGAACAAAACAGCACAAAGGTTAATGATAGACATGGCAATTCCGTTGGTGGTTGGCGGTATTTTTTCTTTAGAATTAGCAATTTATAGCCTTGGCGGACTTGTGCCAGGTGCAACGCTTATTTTTTATGGTTTGTCTTTGGTGAATGGCGGCAAATATATGCAGCCCGAAATTCGCTATTTAGGGTTATGTCAAATGATTTTGGGTTTGTTAGCTACTTTTTTTATGGGATATGGTTTGTTTTTTTGGGCAATAGGATTTGGTTTTTTGCATATTATTTATGGTTTGGTGTTATATCAAAAATATGAACGAAGTTGATGATTTAAGCGGAAAACAGATAATATTTGACATATTTTTCAATGTAAAAAACGCATATTCAGCTATTTAAAATTATGATAGAACAACTCAACAAAACATTTGATAGTAGGGTTAGGTTAGGTATTATGTCTTTACTGATGGTACATAATCAGTTGGATTATAATTTTCTCAAAAAAACATTAGAACTTACTGACGGAAATCTAGCAAGTCATCTTACAGCATTAGAAAAAACGGATTATATTTTGGTGCAAAAAGCATTTGTTGGGCGCAAAACGCAGACAACTTACCTTGCAACCGAACTGGGAAAAAAAGCGTTTTCTGAACATTTGAATGCTCTGGAGCGTATAATCAAAGAAATGAAAGTTAAATAAATATCTGTGTTTATCAGTTCACATCTCTGGTTCACTTGGTAAAGAATTCGTAAAGTAAGAAAAACTTTGCGAAGCTAAGTGGCAAAAAATATCATTCATTCAATGACAGATAAGGAATTTTTAGCACTCGTTTCTTTGTTAGAAGATACCGATGTGATTGTGAAAACAGAAATTGAAAAAAAATTTCGTTCGATGGGCGAAAGCATCATTCCCCGTTTAGAAGTGATGCGTGAAAAGAATAAGCAATCAACTATAAAGGAAAGAATTATTGACATAATCGAAGACATACGGGCACAAGTTTGTATCAAAAAAGTGAAAGATTGGTGTGATATAGGTAAAAATGACCTTTTTGAGGCTTGGTTCATTATTTCACAATATCATTATCCCAAAATAGAAATAGATATTTTTCGCAACAAGATTAATCGTCTTGTAAACATGATATGGCTCGAAATGACCTATTCAACGAGTTATAGTGATAGAATTTTAGCCATGAATCGGGTCTTATATAACATAGAAAAATATCATTCTCATAGTCAGACTCCGGCAAAACCTGAGACCTTTTTTATGAGTCAATTATTTGAGCGAAAAGAAGCAAATCCTTTTTCAATGGGCATTTTATATTTACTCATTGCTCAAAAATTAGAATTGACGGTTTCTGCTATTACCTTGCCTAATTATTTGGCACTAAGATATGATGACGATAAAAATAGTTTTTATATAGATTCTTTCAATAAGGGTACTTTTTTCAATAAAAATAATTTGGAAGAGTATATAAGAGACTCAGGCTTTGAAAATAATCCTGCGTATTACCTGCCTGCAAGTAATCGCAACGTGATTGCAACCTTACTCAAAAACCTTCAAGAAAGTTTTGAGCAGGTGGGCAAAAAGCATAAGGCAAAAACAATAGGTGCTTTATTAGAAATTGTGGCTTGAGATAACACGCTTTTCTCCTTTTTTTACACGTTTTTCAAAAAACAAGTGCATATTTGCATAAAATTTGATACGCTTTGCGTATTAAAGATAATTCATTACACTTAATTCATAAAAATATGAAATACGTATTTTCAACTTCTACCTTTGCTCTCATGTTGAGTGCTTTCTTTTGGATAGGCTGCGGCACTACACCTACTGAGCCTGATGATAAGGAAAAAGGTTCTTCAAATGACAACTCATTTGCACAAAATGAATTTGATGAGATTGCAAGGGCTTTTAATACAGAAGCCTCTTTGAGTCCAACTTTAAACAAAATTGAGGCAACTTCTGCCTATTTTTGCAATGGTGCAACGCTTGATGTAGCCGACAATGGCAATGGCACTTATACCATGACCATGGATTTTGGTTCAGGCACAACTTGCACCGACCAAAAGAAAAGAGAAGGAAAGTTGTTAGGCGTTTTTAACGGAAAATGGAATGTTGCGGGTTCAAAAGTTACGATTACCCCACAAAATTATTTTGTAACTACCATAAGCGGCACAAAATATGGTTTTGAATTTACCAAAACCATCACAAATTTGGGCGTAAATACCGCTAATTACCCCGAATACAATACCAAAATCACAAATGCAACTTTGACCTCAACTTCTGGAACGATTTTGTGGGAAAGTGATAGAACCGTAGAATGGGTAGATGGCTATGGCAGCGATGACCCTACGACCTATAAATACAATATCAAAGCAGGCTCAGCATCTGGCACAGCGACAAACGGTGTACAATTCTCCGCAGAAATCACCTCGCCTTTAGTGGTAGATAATAGCTGTCAGTATAGAATTATCAAAGGTATTTTGGAAATTACGCCACTTGGCGCAGCAAAAAGGGTAATTGACTACGGGGATGGCACTTGCG
>JAAFHL010000419.1 GCA_013298365.1 Bacteroidota bacterium
GAGATATAAATTGAATAATGGGGAAAAAACTTACATGAAGATAGGGTGAAAACAATCCAATTGTGTCCACAATAAAGAGTAATAAATATAAAAATGCAACGAGAAATAAAAATACTTTTTTCATGTTATTGTTCTTGATACGACTTTCCTATCTCAAACACCGCATCTTCGGGGCGTTTTGCTTCTATTTCAAGGCTTTGAAAGCGAGAGATTTGATGAGGAGTTTTTTGTTCTATTTCCCATTCCAATGCAAATCCTGGTAAATGTTGTTTTAGCATCGTTTGTGCCACAATGTCATCTTTTTGATAAGCTGTGTGTGCTACTAAATCTACGTTTATGTCTGCGGCAATAAAAGCCGTAATTTTTTGGGTAGGAAAATCAAAAATATATTTTTGACATTGATACCCTAATATTTCTTTTGATTCTGTTGTTTTTGTGATAAGCAACATATCATAATTGACTTGTATAGAAGGATTTATTACGTTGGTAGATAGCCACTTAGTGCGATTTTTTTGCGCCCCATTTTCCCATGCCATACAGATATTATTGTTACTTTTGTTATAATAAATACGGGTATGTGTAGCTTGTGGTTCAGTGATAAAAACATCTGTTGCATGTTGGTCATTTTGCAAAAAATAGGTATAATCTACCTTACCTTGTTCTGTTTGTAAGGAAGCCTTTATTTTCCCCTCAAAAGCTTGTCCCAGAAGCATTTGTGAAATAGATAAGCCTAATACTAATAAAATATTTTTCATAAAAAATGTGGTTTATTTCTCACCGATTAACGCAGATTCTATTTCGACTTAGTTTGTTTGCTAGCCAACAAAGCGTAAACTGATACCTACTAACTGCTAACTGCTAACTGTCCAAAGATAGCCTCCTCCACCAACTGACACACAATATGCCCCAATAAAATATGTGATTCTTGAATACGAGGCGTATCTTTTGAAGGTACATTTAGCAATAAATCGCACAATTCCCGCATTTTGCCGCCTGTTTCGCCCGTCATGCCTACAACAGTTACGCCTTTTTCTCTTGCCACATTCATGGCATTGATGATATTTGTAGAATTTCCTGAAGTAGAAATAGCAAATAACACGTCTCCACTTTGCGCAACGCCTTTGAGTAAACGAGAATAGACAACATCATAGCCATAATCATTTGCTACGGCAGTAAGGTATGAGGTATTTACATGCAAAGCCTCAGCAGGAAGCGGGTCTCTGTCTATATAAAAGCGTCCAGAAAGTTCAGCAGCAATGTGTTGTGCATCAGCTGCAGACCCGCCATTTCCACAAAACCAGATTTTCCCCCCATTTTTCAAGGAATTTGTTACCGCATCTGCCACCTTTTGTATTTCCAATAACAAAGTAGCGTCCAGTAATATTTGTTGTTTAACTGCTATAGAAGCAGTGATGAGTTCTTGTATATTCGCCACAAAAAAATGTACCTTATAAGTTTGTTTTAAATTAAGTATGATACAAAGGTAATATTTTTCTGTTTAATTTGAGTTAAAAAAAGAAAAACATTTGACAAGCCAATTATGATGAAAAAAAGGCTCAAATAACTGAATAAGCCTATTTTTTATAGGATTGTCTCTTCTAGGATAAAAACATTATGTTATGATATGGATAATACATAAATCCTTATAAATATCATTCTCCGAAGAAGCGTAATTTTGCGCTAATGAACATCTGTAGCAACTTACCTCTATCTCTTTTCCTATATCTTATTCCCCTCATCAAACTATATAAAAAGGAATAACATGTTCTTTTAAAAAGCGTTTCAAACCATGCAAATGCAGGCTTGAAACGCTTAATATATTTAAGAATCACTTATCAAGTGCCTCATATTCAGTATCTATCAACAATTTTTCGCCTCTTGCTGCGGTAGTTGCTAATACATCACAACGCTCATTTTCGGGGATTCCAACGTGTCCTTTTACCCATTGAAATTTCACGTCTGTAAAGTTTTTATAAATCCGCAAAAAACGCAGCCATAAATCAGGGTTTTTTTTGCCCGCAAAGCCTTTTTTGACCCAGCCCCATACCCATTTTTTCTCAATCGCATCACACACATATTTGGAATCGGTATAGATTTCGATGGGAATGTCATTCTTTTTCAAAGATTCTAAAGCGACAATTACAGCAAGCAATTCCATGCGATTATTGGTTGTAAGGCGAAAACCTTCCGAAAGTTCTTTTCTGAGCTGCCCAAACATCAAAACAACGCCATAGCCGCCTGGACCTGGATTGCCAATAGATGAGCCATCAGTATAAATCGTAATTTTCATTTATTTGAATTTCTTTAAAATTGCCCTTTGCATTCCATTGATTGCAAAGGATTTAACGGGTGGCACATCTTCCGAAGTTCCGCCGGTAGTATTGATAGCTTCTCCTTTTCCAAAGGCAATTTCCATCATTAAATGTTTGCCTTGCATACGATAGGTTACCAATAGTTGAGAACCTTGCACTTCAAAAGAGGAATAAAATATGCCGCCATAGTAGTATCCGTCTAACAAAATGCTGTTTTTTTCGTCCATGATATAATGCCCTTTTGTTGCATCTTTTACTTTGATAAGATAGGGACGCTCATCTTTTGGCTTGTCTTTGGGCAAATATAACAATGTCCAATTCCATTGCAATGCAGAATCGTCTTTGGAAATATGTAATTCCATGGGAACACTTTGAACAAGTCCTTTGCCATTATAAATATTGACATCACCTTTCCATTTTCCTATCCATTCGTCAGGAAAATAGTTTTGTGCCATCATAATTTTTGACATGATTAGGCATAGTATTAAAATAATATGTTTCATTTTGGATAAAATATTTGTAACGTATGCTTTAGCCTGCGTATAACAAAGCACAAGCTAAAGCGTATGCTACAATCCCGCAAGAATTATACTTTGTCAAATTAACAATGGCTTCGACAGGCTCAGCCACCAATTATTTACTATTAATTTATTTGGTTCTATGACAATTTTTGTGGATTTTTGCGTAAAGTAGGGGTTGCAACCCCTACTTTACCCAAAAATCGCTACTTTGAGACTTGTCTCCACAAAAATTGTCACAGAACCATTTATTTTACAATTAATTGCTTAACAATTTCCCCTTTTTCTGTTTCTATTTGCAAGAAATAAATGCCACTTGTTACATTTTCAAGCGAAAATACTTGTGAGGAAAGTCCTGAAACTGATTTTTTCGCTTGTTCAAAAATCGTTTTTCCTGCTACATCTGTTACGACAAATCCCATTTCTTGAAAGTCCATATTTTTCCAAGAAAGCATAAAATTACCATCATTGGGGTTCGGATATAAAGAGATTGCAGCCGCTATTTCGTTTTCAATGCCAATAAAAATGTCCGTAGAAATATTGATATTATCTACATATAACCACTGACTCCAGCCGCCATAGTTTTGGAAAGCAATCATCAAAGAAGGGGCTAAATCGTAAGCCTGTAAATCAACGGTATCTGTTCGCCATTGGTCATCTATCGGAATAAAAGCGTCTGTCGTATTAGGCGCTGTTGCCAAATCATCGCTACCTTTTGCATATATACGTGTGAAAGTCTGCCCACAATCCGTAGAAGCCAATACAATCAAAGAATCGGCATAATCTGCGCTATATCTTGCATATGCTACATCAAAAGTGAGTTTCATGTTGATATTACTCCCTGCCAAAGGCGAATAATTAGGTGTCCAAATCTCATCTCTTGAACCTGAACCATTTATGTCAAAATTATTAATTGCGATAGCATGAGCAGAACTTGCATAACCACCTGCTGCGGCTGTTTGTGTCCATTCCAAACCATCGCCATCTAAGTTTCTATTTGTCCAATTTTGGGGTGGAAAAGTTGCGCCTTCAAAACCTTCTGACATGGGAAGTTGTACATTTGCAGGCGGAACAACCGTTACGAAAAAATACTTCACTTCGGCATCGCTGCCATTTGCATTTGTGGCAGATAATGAAACAGTATAAGTGCCAGGTGTGTTATAGGTTATAACTGGGTTTTGTTGTGTAGAAGAAGCGGGAGTTCCACCGCCAAAATTCCAATTCCAAGCCGTTGCATTACCTTGAGTTTGGTCGGTAAATTGAATGGTATTGCCTGGACAAACCACTTGTTTATCAGCAATAAATTGTGTGTAAGGCAAAGCCGCTGCTTGATTGTACAAGCCTCTTTCCCACACGCCACGCCCATAATAAGCAACTCTCAATCTACTTACTGCGTTTCCTTCATTATACATCATCAAATCTTGAATATTGGCAATAGAAGGCAAGCCAGAGCCATAATTTAGCCAGTCACTTTGGCTATTGTCTCTGTAAAAAACGCCTTTTGCAGTTGCCAAATACATCGCTTCATTTGTACTAAACCTGTCATATAACAAACCAATGATATTTACTGCGGGCAATGTGCCACTATAATTTGACCACGTTACGCCTTTATCCGCAGAGCGATACACTTTATTTCCACAACTTGCATATACAATTTGAGACGCAGCCGAAAGGGGACAAATACGTGCTGCTGCACCTGTGCCACCTGGCGTTGCAAGTTGCACAAAGGTAGGACTTGTTGCCAAAACATAGTCGCAACGATATATATG
>JAAFHL010000042.1 GCA_013298365.1 Bacteroidota bacterium
AGGCTATACTTGGTCAAAAACGATTCATCAATTTGATGCCTTGAATGAGGGAAAATCTTTCTTTTCTCGCTATGACAGAAGACATGATATTTCCGTTACCTTAAATCATGTTTTTAGTCAAAAATGGTCTGGTTCGCTTGTATTTATCTATTCGTCAGGCAATTGGATAACCTTACCTACCAAGCGTTTTGATTATTATACTTCTTTTGGCGGACAAACACAGCCTTTGACAGTGGATTATTATTCGCAGGTAAATAACGTTCAAGCACCTTCTTATCATAGAGGTGATATTTCTTTTACCTATACGCCTAAACCCAAAAAAGAGCGAAAATACAAATCAAATTGGGTATTTGGGGTGTATAATTTCTACAATCAGCTCAATCCATACTTTGTATATTTAGATACAGACAAAACCACAAACAAACCTGTGGCGAAAAAATTAGCAATTTTTCCTGCGATTCCTTCGGTTTCTTGGAATTTTACTTTTTAGCACCGTTGCGAAGGTCTTTGACTGTTCGCAAGGTGCTAAAATAAATATATACAACTACTCAGCCCTTCAAGCGGTCGTAGACCCTTGAAGCGGCTTTAATACAAAAAATATGAAAAAATTATTATATCTTCTTCCCATTCTCCTCATTTCTTGCCAAAAAGAAATCAAGCTTGATTTTCCCACAGATGGCGAAAATCCCATCGTAGTAGAGGCGTATATCAACACAGCCTATCCCGAACTCAACTATGTATTGCTATCAAAATCAAAAGATTATGGCGATAATAATACAGAAATTATGCCTGTAAGAGGCGCAAACGTTTCTATTACCGTAGGCACAAAAGCCACAGATGGTAGCTATATTTGGGACGAAAGTAGCACAAAATCGCTGACAGAAACAACAGGTCCTAATTTTGTTACTGCAAATTTAGCCTTCTATGCCGACCCTACTTTGACATTATTGGGGCAGGAAGAGAAATATTATCGCCTTGTGATTGATACCGAAGGAAAAAAAGATACTTCCTTTACCTATATTCCAAAAACGGTGGCATTAGACAGCATTTCCTACGAAAAAAAGACAGATGGTACAGAACAATATGCCCAAATTACGATACATTACAATGATTTGCCCGAAAGAGGAGAACGTTATATGGACATGTATGACACCACAAGCATTGTTATGCCACGAGGTTGGGCAGATGTGGCAACGTACCGCTTGCATGATGACATCACCATAAATGGCGTTTACAGAAATGAGTTGCGTTTTACCCGCTATTCTTTGGGCGACACGCTTTCCTATTACCTCATTTCCATTTCAGAGCCTTCGTATGATTTTTGGAAGGGCATAGATGCCAATCAAGGCACACCGAATCCTTTTTCAGCTATGTCTCCCATTCCTTTTACCGTAAAAAGCAAATATTTTATTGGTGGATTTACAGGCATGGCGGTGTCGAAAAAAGTGGTGATTTTGGAGTAAGCATTTTATACATAGCATAACTATCTAACTACCCTAATTTTCACGCAGATTTGCACAGATTTAAGTGCAGATTTTCGCGAATATATAGTTAATCTGCTTAAATCTCCGTTCTTTATTTGCGAAAATCTGCGTGAACCTAAACAGTTACTACAAAACGAAAAATATCAAAATATCCTTTTGTTTTGCTAAATGAAAGCCGTATTTTTGCAGTCGCAAACTTTTGGTAGCAAACAATGGTTTACACCAAATATACATTGCATTTAACCTTTTACAGTTTAACGTTATAATATACATATATGGCAATCAAAGTTGGTATCAATGGATTTGGACGTATCGGAAGATTGGTTTTCCGTCGTCTGTTGCAAACACCAGGCGTAGAGGTGGTCAAAATTAATGACCTTACCGATAACCTAACCTTGGCGCATTTGCTTAAATACGATTCTACACATGGCAAGTTTAACGGCACCGTTACAGCCGATGCAGAATCTATTACGGTAAATGGCAATCGCATTTTGTGTTCTTCTGAAAAAGACCCTGCTTTGTTGAAATGGGGCGAATTAGACGTTGATGTAGTGGTAGAATCTACAGGACGTTTCACAGAGCGTGCAAAAGCTGATTTACACATTGCAGCAGGTGCGAAAAAAGTGCTTATTTCTGCCCCCGCAAAAGGCGAAGATGCAACAATCGTTTTGGGCGTAAATGATAGCCAACTTACTACAGCAATGACAGTGGTTTCTAACGCTTCTTGCACTACAAATTGCCTTGCTCCTATGGCAAAAGTCTTGGACGAGGTTTTTGGCATTGAAAGTGGCTATATGACTACAATCCATGCTTATACAGCAGACCAAAACTTGCAAGATGCGCCGCACAAAGACCTTCGTCGTGCGCGTGCAGCCGCACAAAGCATCGTTCCTACCACAACAGGTGCAGCAAAAGCAGTTGCCTTAGTACTTCCTCAATTAAAAGGCAAATTAGATGGTTTTGCAGCTCGTGTGCCTGTTATTGACGCTTCGCTTACCGATTTGACCGTTGTGTTGAAACGCCCAACTACCAAAGAAGAAATCAATGCAGCTATCAAAGCGGCGGCTGATAGTTCTTTGCAAGGCATTTTGGAATACTGCACCGACCCAATCGTTTCAGTAGATGTTATCGGAAATCCACATTCTTGTATTTTTGATGCAGCACTTACTTCTTGCAACGGCACATTGGCAAAAGTAGTAGGTTGGTACGACAATGAATGGGGTTATTCTTGTCGTGTAGTAGATGTTTTGGTAAAAATGTTTTAATTTTTTAGCATAAAGGTTCTCGCAGATTTTCACAGATTAGAAATTTATCTCTGAAAATCTGCGTTTTAATCTGTGTTCATCTGCGAGAAAATATGTGCTTACATACGCATCATTTTTTCCACCTCCGAAAGTCGCTCTTTTGCAATAGAAATCCGCTGCCCTGTTTTGAGCAAAACGCTATAATCTGCATTGATTTGTTGAATAAAAGAAAGATTGACCATATAAGAACGATGCACCCGCATAAAAGGCGAGGTTTTTCCCAGCATTTCGTCAAAATGTTTGATATTTTTGCCTACTAATAAATGCTTTTCAGTCGTATAAATATGGGTATAAGCTCCTTCAGCTTCAAAGAAAATAATCTGTTCGGGTGCGAAAAAAAACTTCCCTTCTGCCGTTGGAATGCAAATTCGCAGAGGTTTTTGCCCATTCAAATTATGTTTCAAAGAGGCATATTGTGAAATCGTGGTTTTGTTATCTTTTGCAGCAATCAGCTTATGAACCGTCTCCTCTAACTGCAAAATATCCACAGGTTTGAGTAAATAATCTAAGGCAGAAAGCCGAAAAGCATGAATCGCATATTCACTATAAGCGGTTACAAACACAATTTCAAAATTCACTTCATCTTCTGACAAAAAATCCATAATCTCCAATCCGCTATAATTTGGCATTTCTATGTCCAAAAATACGGCATCGGGTTTATGTTTACGAATGGCAACAACCGCCGAAGGCAAGTCATGGCAAATTGCTAAAATCTCTATATCGGGGAACTTGCGCAGCAACAATGTGCGCATCAAGGCGCAAGCCGCAGGTTCATCGTCTGTTATAATTACACGTAGCATATTGTTTTTATTTTTTGCTGACAATGCAGATAAAAAGAAATGGCGCAGCAAAGAGATACATCTGCGACAATCCGCTTACATCTGCGAAAATCTGCGTGCCAAAAGTAACTATTTTTTCGCTCAATCCACCCACGACTTTACAAAAGCCCTATTTGACTTTACGAAGCATACAATATCAGGATTTTTCATTTCCCAAAATAAAGAAATATTGCTACCTTTGTGCTACTTTTAGCAAAAATATATGCCAAACTTTATCAAAAATGACTAAAGCATAATACATCATTTTTATTAGGCAGGTTGATTTTATATAAAATATTTCATATTTTTGTATTCTATATGGTTACACGAACTCAATTAAAAGAACTATCTAAACTTAGGTTGCAAGAAGCTCAATACTTATTGGGCGTAGGATTGTATGACGGTGCTTGTTACTTGGGTGGATATGCGGTTGAGTTAGCACTCAAAGCAAGAATTTGTAAATTATTAAAAGTTGCGGAGTATCCTGAAAGGCTTAAAGATTTCAAAATACATAAGCTTGAAGATTTGGTTTATTTAGCAGGCTTAAAAGAAGAATGGGATACTAAGAAAAACAGCAGTATTCAATTTCGTGCAAATAGTAATGCTGTTTTTGCGTGGAGCGAGACTTGGCGTTATTTTCCTAAAGGGACACGAAGTCAGGCTAATGCTCAAGATTTTATAGAGGCAATAACAGATACTACAGATGGTGTTTTTATCTGGATTAAAAATAAATGGTAATAAAATTATGATAACACATAAATTTGCATTTAAGATAATTAAGGCGTTGGAAATTTTCACTTTTCGCCACTTAAAAGATAACAAAGTAAATGATTTTTCTTTGATTTATTTCTCTATTTCTTCGTATGGAAGTTATAAATTAACACTTGGGGCAGATTGGTTATATGAAATGAGGCATAAGACCGCATTGATAGAAATAGCTGAAATATTAAAAAGTTCATGGAGAAATAATAATGCTCCGCCAATGTTTTCTATTTCGATTGAAAAGGGAAATATTGGGAATGAACACATAGACGAACTTATTAGCTTATCAAATAGCTATAATGCCTCAGAATTTGGCTATTATATCCCAATTCGTAATCTTTTGTTGGACAATACTTATGAAGAAGGATATATTTTGAAGTCAAAAATTATAAGCAATTTTCAATTTGATAAGGAGCTTTGGATTTTAGTTAAAGATAAGAAATGGCAAAAATGTATTCCCTTTTCTATTCAAGGAGACTGTATTAATTTTTTAAATGAAAAAGGGATAAAACAGCTTAATCTTCTTTCAAGAAATAAACTTTATGCTCAGTCTGAATACATTGAAACTATCAGTATCTACGACATCTATAGAGTTGAAACAGAATATAATTTCTCATATGTACCACTCGTATAAAAATTATGCTAAACTTATACAACACACTCACTCGTCAAAAAGAAGTTTTTGAACCCATAGAACCGCCCTTTGTAGGCATGTATCTTTGCGGACCTACCGTATATGGCGATGCACATCTCGGTCATGCCCGTGCCGCCTTGACTTTTGACGTGCTATATAGATACCTCAAATATTTGGGCTACAAAGTGCGCTACGTGCGCAATATCACCGATGTTGGGCATCTCACAGATGATGGCGACCAGGGCGAAGACAAATTGCAAAAATTTGCGAAAGCCAATAAACTTGAGCCGATGGAAGTGGCGCAAAAATATACAGACGACTATAACACAGACATTTCCGCGCTCAATATTTTGCGCCCAACGATTGAGCCTCGTGCTTCGGGACACATTCCTGAGCAAATTGAAATGATTGAACAAATCCTAAAAAATGGATTTGCCTATATTTCCAATGGCTCTGTCTATTTTGATGTGGTAAAATACAATGAAGTCTTTGGTTATGGCGAACTTTCGGGGCGAAATATCGAAGAAATCATTTCGGGTTCTCGTGAAAATTTGGAAGGAGGCTCTGAAAAAAGACATCCTGCCGATTTTGCGCTGTGGAAACAAGCTGACCCTTCGCATCTGATGAAATGGAATTCGCCTTGGAGCGTTGGTTTTCCAGGTTGGCACATAGAATGTAGTGCCATGAGTACCAAATATTTAGGGCAAAAATACGACATTCATGGCGGCGGAT
Source organism: Bacteroidota bacterium (assembly GCA_013298365.1). Classification (GTDB taxonomy): domain Bacteria; phylum Bacteroidota; class Bacteroidia; order J057; family J057; genus JAAFHL01. The sequence continues at coordinate 5,735 of JAAFHL010000042.1, forward strand.
TAGACCTTATTTTCCCACACCATGAAGCCGAAATTGCGCAATCAAACGCTTGTAATCATGCCCCAGGTTTTGAGCATTATGGCGAAGCAAAATATTGGGTTCATAACAATATGATTACCCTTGATGGGCAGAAAATGGGTAAATCTTTGGGAAATGCCATCAGTATGCGCCAATTTTATGATGGCAGTCATCGTTTGTTGGAGCAGGCTTACAAGCCGATAACCATTCGTTTTTTCATTTTGCAAGCACATTATCGCAGCACACTTGACTTTTCTAACACCGCATTACAAGCCGCAGAAAAGGCATTGAAACGCATTGGCGAGGCAATGGAAAGACTTGATGCCATTCAAACCGAAAATCGCTTAATCGCTGTAAATGAGGATTTTGAAAAGAATCTTGCTACTTTCCGTAGCGACTGCGAGGCGCAAATGGACGATGATATGAATACTGCAAGAACAATTGCCCGTATTTTTGAGGCTTTGCCCGTTATCAATCAGTTGTATGCCGATAGAAGCAATGGTTTTGCGGTTTCTCCCACAACTTTTGAGGCTTTTCGTGCCGCTTTTCATACCATTATCGAAGATGTTCTGGGCTTAAAAATTGAAAAAGTAAGTAACGGCGATTCCGATAAGTTGATTGATGGCTTGATGCAAGTAATCACACAAATCCGTCTTGATGCTCGCAAGGACAAAAATTTCAAAGTTTCCGATTTCATTCGAGATGAATTGGGGAAATTTAGCATAAAATTGAAAGATACGCCGCAGGGAACGGAGTGGACGAAGGAGTAGGGGTTTTATACTTTCCTTAATTTCACGCATAGTTCGGCGTAGCTCACTACAAGAATTTTCGCAGATTTAACCGCAGATTTTCGCAAATAGAATATTTATTTGCGAAAATCTGTTTGTTTAATAGGAATAATAAATTTATTCGTATTTTTTAGGGTAAAATATTTTTTCGTTTTGAGAGGATTTTGTAACTTAGTGGCGTGATTGTGCAATAATAGAATTTGCGTATATTCTATGTATTGAAAAACTCATAACTAAACATAAATTCAGTATAAAGAATGTCCTTTTATTCAAATTATTATCAAAATAGTATCCAACATCAAAAAGGCTTTAAGTTAGTCTTAGGAGGAACAGGCTTAGGAAAGACAAGTGGAATATTAGAAACCATTCAACAAAACACCGAAGAAAATAAACGTTTTTTCTATATAGCAAATCGCTTACAATTACTAAACGAACTCAAAACAGACTTAGAAGTATTAAATAAACAATTAGCAATAAAGGGCGAAAAAACGGTAGGCTTTTGCCTTCAGAAGCGAGATGACGAAATCATTAAAGATATTAATAAACAAGAATTTGACAGACTTTTGGATAATACTATTATTCAAAAATATGCAGAAGAAATTTATAGAAAAACACCTAATGTTTCCATTAACACAATAAAAAACACATTTAAGTTTATTAAGGAAAATCCCGAGTTAGCTAATTCTGATACAGGCTTGGATATTTTGAGAGAACAAACAAGTAGGATATTCACTTTTTTTAAATCAATAATAAAAAAAGCGTTTTCAGAGCAAAATAAAAAAAGTTATAATGAATTAATAAATAGTTCGACTATCAAGAGTTTGTTTCCATATTTAGATTTCAAGCATAATCCTTCTGAAAAGCGTATTTTTTTAGTCTCTTTACAAAAGGCTTTTTATGGTTTTTTTGATGGACAGCAATCTATCAACCTATATAAATTAGAAAACGATACAGAAAAAGACGAACAGAATATAATTTTTCTTGATGAATTTGATTTTTTAGAAAACGATTTATTAAACCAAATTTGTAAAGATACCAACATAGAGCAGCCTTTCAATTTCGTTGAAGCGTTCTATAAAAATCTAAGCAAATATAAACTTTCATTTCCTGATTTCTTGCTAAACAATATAGATTTGAAAGACAAAATTAACGAAATTATTGAAGATATTGAAGCATTAAGCAAAGAATATAATATAGATTTCCCTAATAAAAACCATTTTGTTTGTACTGATAAACATTTATTAGGAACTTCCATATTTCAAACTCGTTACAGTATTAGCAATCAAGCAATCTCATTAAACCCCAACCGAAGAGCAAACTCTTTTCACTTACAACAGGCGGACGAAAATAATAAACCCAATAGTTTTACATTATTGAATGTTGTTAATCAGGTAACTACATCAATTATTCGTACTTTCAAAGAATTAGAATTTACTGAACCAGAAGTATATAAAGCATTGATAGAACATTGTTTTGGTACATCAGATATGTATAAACGTATTCTAAAACAAATTCGCCAACACCCAAATCGGAGAAAGACTGTTGGCACAAACGAAAGCAAACTATACTACAACGGGTTTGGTTTATATGAAATATATAACTTTGGTTATCCAACTGATAATGAAGAGATTGAACTGAAATATTATTCCATTTTCAATACTCCTGAAAGTGTTTTATTGCATTTAACGAGTCATAACTTAGTTTTTGGCTTGTCTGCAACAGCTGAAATAAGCCGCTATGCAAAAAACTTTGATTTGAATTGGCTTAAAAATGAATTAGGTGAATTGTATTTTGACATTGATAATATAGAGATAGGAATAATCCAAAAGGCAACCAAAGATAAGTTCACAAAACGCAAAAATCAAGTAAATGTAGAAATTGCAAATGAATTAATACCAAAAGAATTAAATGAATCACTTGAAAATATAATATACACAACAAAAGACAAAGATGACTTTTGGGGCGCAGGAAAAGCAAAAGAATATCGTAAGAAAAGAGTAGAACATTTTTTTGCAACTTTGCAATGGGTAAAAGAAAACAAAATAAGCAATAACTCTAATTTGTTATTTTTTAGTTCGTATAAACATATTCTATACTTTTTTGAACAGGTGCGAGAACCTGAAAATGAAATTTATACAATTAAAATAATTGACAATGCTTTGAAAAATTGTTATACAATTAATTTTCAAGAACAAGATTTTATCATATTATTTTTAGATGCAAGTCAAGGAAAAGAAATTGCGAAATTTGAAAAAAATAAAGAGGCTTATTATGATTTATTTTTAAAGAATTTACCCGTTTTATTAGTTACTACTTATCCCTCAGCTGGTAATGGAGTGAATTTATTTTACTATTCAGACAAACAAAAAACACAGAAAAAAGATTTTGCAAATATTCATTTGTTAGATAGTCCATTTTATTTTTTTAGCCCAATTAACAAAGATAATGATACTGAACAAGAAAAAATTGAGAAAATAAAATCAAATATCTACTATTTAGCTAAATTAGAAAAGAACAAAGTAATTACAGAAAAGCAATTTAAAATATACCTAAATAAAATTCGGAACATCAATGATTTTAATGATTTTTACCTAAATATATCTGATGGACTTTCAAACCTTGTAGCTACTTATATACAAGCACTTGGGCGTATAGAAAGAGTTTGGACTCAGATGGATAACCAAGTTATACGTTTGGAAAGAGAAGTATATAACAATTTAGAAAGTTTTGCTACAAATGAGGAGGATTGGAGAATTAAACAAAATTTTGAAACAAATAAGGCTTATTTTTCGCAAAATGTAAGCATAATATTTCAGCAAATAGCAGGAAATAAATTGAGTAGAGTACAAAAACTAGCACACTACCAAGACGAACATTTGAAAGAAAGTAATAATAAATGCAAAGCAGAAATTAAAACACTTTTGGCAAAATTGAATTTAGTACGAACAAATAAATTGCCAGAGGAAAAATTGCTTGCTATACGTCAAGAATGGAATGAATTAAGACAATTAGCATTACAGCAACGTTTTTCAATATATGAAGATAATCAACTATTGAAAAAATATCATTGTATTTTTCATACAGAATATTACGACCATCAAAGAAAATGCCTGTGGATACAAGCACAAACGCAAAATATTGTACCCTATGAAGTTAATCCTGATAGTAGTTTTTATCCTTGGAAATTAGATAGCATCTTTCAAAATATTGTTGATAGCCAAATTTTGAAAAACTATTTTGACTATCATCGCTATGAACAAGGATTTAGTGGTAAAGGGATTTATTTTACCCCTTATTTTTATCAATGTATATTAGCAGGAGCAATTGGCGAAGAGGCTGTAAAAGCTATTTTTGAAAATGAGCAAATAAATATAAGCGAAAAAGAAATTGATAACACATTGTTTGAGTTGATAGACTTAAAAATAGAAAATAAGGAATGGTATATTGACGCTAAGAATTATAGCGAGCAAACTATTACTAATTTTCAATTAGATGAAAATGATGAATTGTACCATCCAAAGCTCAATGAAGAAACTTTTAAGCGGAAAGCACAAGAAAAGTTAGCAAAAATTGCGAACTTCCATACAAATAAAATAGATTGTAAAATTATTTATATCAATGTTTTCGGCACAGATGAAAGACCTATTGGATATTATGATGAATATTTTAACGAAGTAGGAATCAGTTTTGAAAAAGCAAAAATAATTGTTGTTCAAAGTATGTTAAACAAAGAAAAAGCAAAAAAGAACGATAAAAACTACTCACAAGGTTTCGATAATTTTATCTCACAACTCAAAAAACAATTAGAAAATGCCTAAAAAAAATACCACACCCAAAACGTATAACGTACCAACGACAAATTTTATCATTCATTTAGATAAAATAGATAGGGTTTTATTAGAAGACAATTATCAACTTTATTGCGTAGAAATTCCTGATAATTTTGGTTTTTTACAAGATGGTAACAAATATGCAAAATTGCATAATGCCTACAAAGAGCAGTTAGAATTACCTTATTATTTTTATTCATTTGCTAAGCCCAAAGCAACTATTTATATTCTTTTGGAAAACTCAAAAGATAATGGTAGCCCTATTTCGCTAACCTTTGATTTTTTGGATAAAAAGTCCGTTTCTGCACAAAAAAGAAAAATTACAGACCTTTGTACAGACGACAATTTACATATTTTAGCAAAACTATTCCTTGCAGATTACTTCTATAATCAAAATAAGAAGCATCGTATCTGTCAAGCAGATTTTTATATTCATAGTGAGGTATATAAAAATAAAGCAACCATTTTAGAAGTAGAAATCTCAAAAGTAAAAAAGGAAAGTAACGATTTTCAGATAAAACATAAAGCCACTTATCTATTAAAAGCAGATAGGAAATATATAAAACCTGAATATGCAGGGGCTGATGTCTATTGTGAATTGCTACAAGGCACAAAATATTACAGGCAATTAAAAACAAGTTTTGTAAAGTCTTGGCAATCAGATGATAAAAATAATACTGAAATTTGGAAAGTAGAAAATAGCTTTGATAAAAAAAATAATTCAAAACGTAAAAACCCCTCAATTAAATGGTTTCGTGATAAAGATGATATTACTCATGGTAAAAGTTTTTTATTACAAGAATTTCAAGAAAAATTAACACAATATTACAAAGAGAAATTAGGCGAAGATTGTGCAGAAAAACAAAAACATTTGATGACAAAAATTGAGCCTATTTCACAATTTGCAATAAAGGGATATGGGGAAAATACGGGCTTATTCCTAAAAATTCTAGGTAAAGTGGCTCTTTATGACAACCGTTTTACAGAAATTGAAACAAAAAATAAAATTCCATTTCAACGATATGTAGATTTTTTTAATACTTACTATGCCGAAAAGTATGAAATTACATTTATAGAAATTAGTAAAGAAGAACTTAAAACAACTAATAAACCGGTTTTGGTTTTACAAGACGTAGAAAAGCAACTTTTTCAAGAAGATGGTTTTTTATTAGGCTATGATGACCCTAAGAAAATGCTTTATCAAGGCTTTTCTGAAAAAATAGCTTTTCAAACATTAACTGTCAATACAAATAAAGCAGAAGAACATACAATAGAGACCTATTTTGAATATGAAATGCTTGATGAATGCTTGAAACATTTAGGAAACTCATTTTCTCAAATAAAGGAAAAGCTATCTCAAGAAAAAAAAATAATAGAAGAACTTTACGAGAAGGAAAAAGCAATAAATGGTGATGTTTCAGAAGAAAGTAAAGAACGGAGAAAACAGAATGAAAAGTTAAAAAGTCATCATTCTCTTATTACAAATAAAATAGATGTATGTTTAAATGAATTATTGTTAAAATATTATCTTGTCAATGAGTTGCCTATAAAAAATTTTGATAAACCCAATCATTCTTTACCTTGTATTTTCAAAATACCCGATTTGGTAAAGTATGCGTATATGTACAAAAATTTTTTGATGTTTTCAGATGAAAATAATGTGTTGAAATTTATAGATTTGAGAAATAAAGAGGGTAAAGATAAAAGAAATGAATATTTAAAAGCACTAGGAATAGAATGGTTTGAAATCGAAAGACGTTTCTCTGAACGAAATTATACAAGGGATAATAATGGACAGGACATTATCAATCGTTTTGGAAATAAGACAGAAAATGCCATTAAGGACACGCATTTTATATTTTCCAATGGCTTAGCATTAGCCATTGAAGACACTGAAGAAAGAGTTTTGCATAAATATGACCCCAAGAAGCAAGGCAAATCGCAACGAGCAGGAGAAAACAAAACTGCATTAGAAGGCATTTATTATTCAGAAGAAAAACAGATATACACGGTTGGTGAAAAAAGCATGAATATAGATATGGATAAAAGCGTGATAGTTAGAAAAATACATTATTATCAAAAGCCTGAAAACTTTAAATTAGACAATTTGCTACAAACTTTAACTGTTCAGTTTGTTCGTAATCAGCAATTTACAGTTTACCCATATTTCTTTGACTTACTTAATTTGTATCAAAAAGACATTATACGTACAGAATAAAAGTAGATAACCAAAAACGCAGGTTTCCCCCAAACGGAGGAAACCTGCCTACAACCTACACACTCCCAATATTTCTATCCTCAAAACCATTAGGGCTATACGCTATTTCGCTTGCCAAAACATCTATATAACTTTCGCCTATCGAAGTGTAGTTTTCTTTTTCCTCCTCGTTGAGTTGAATGGTAATGGTAAAAACCGCTACTGTGCCGCAAACTACTTCTAAAAAAAGATTTCCTTCTTTTTCATACAAAGTATATTGCCAAGATTTGCTAAGTAATGTGTTCATAATACGTGTTTTATGTTAAGGTGAGTAAGTTTTTTATATTTTGGTAGCTTAGCCATTCCGAAATGCTAAAATGCTTAAATCCACATATTCCTCCACCAATTCTATCGCTCTTTGCGTTTTCCAAGGTGTGAGCGTATTGATTTTCACTTCTATACGAGAAATTTTCACAGCAGCTCCATATGTGTCCAAAATCGTGGCAACTACGGGGATTTTATGCTTCATAAAAATATCTTCACAGCCAAAACTGTGCATACTGTCTTCGCTGCGCCCATCGCCTGTGATAATAATGCCCGCAAGCGGGTGCTTGTCTAAACGCTGGTTTTCATAGATTTTTTCTATTTTGCCCAAGGCTTCGGCAAAACGATTGCTGCTTACCACAAGCAAGGTATTTTGTTTGGTATTAAAATCAAATGTGTCTATCAAAGAAGCCGCTACCGTATTTTCTATGCCCACAAACATATTTTCTTCATTGTGCAGCACCCGTCCATCTACGGCTTTTCGTACCGTATCAAAAAGCGGATACAAGAGCGTTTTATCATACGGAATCACGCCAATGAGGGGAATATTCCATTCCGCCAATTTCTTGCCTACATAATGTTTTACTTTGTCATATTTTTCGGGACGTACTTTGTTGATAATTACCCCGATAATAGGCACATTTCTATCCTTAAACATGGTCATGGACAATTTTAAACGGTCTATTGTGTTGCCAATTCCACCCTCTACCACCAAAATCACCTCTGCTCCCAAAAGATGTGCTACATCAGCATTTGACAAATCTACTACTGCGCCCACACCAGGGTGTCCTGTTCCTTCATAAATAACCATTTCATGTTCCTTATCAAGGGTTGCAGCGGCATGTAAAATGTCTTTTTCATAATCAAATTTTTGAGGATTGTCGAGAAATTCTTGCGTAGCACCTGCCCCCAAAATCACAGGGCTGTGAATTGCCTGTCTCAGGTTGAAACCCATCAGTTGTGCAAAAAGCTCTGTATCTTTATCCACAATGGAATCATTTATGATTACCCCTTGCTGCCCAACTGGTTTGCAATATCCCACATTAATGCCCTGATTACGAAGGGCTTGAACTAAACCTAAAGTTGAGGTTGTTTTACCAATATGCTGACTTGTTGCAGCGACATAAATTCTTTTACGCATATAATCATTGATTGAAAGAACAAAAATATCTTTTTTTAGGGGAATAGGTAGCTAAAAATAGCTTTTATAAACAAAAAAGAGGCAGCTAGCAGATGCTAACAGCCTCTTCCTGCGGCGTATTTGCAGGACTTATGCTATTCTTTTTCTGCCTCGGCAGCATCCTCGGCAGTTTTCATATCCTGCACCTCTTTGCGGATGTCTTGCGCCATCATCTTGATGGATTGCATACCGTTTCTTACACGAGTACCAGCAGCTTTATTGCCTTTTTCGTAGAACTTGACTGCGTCTTCTTCAAGACTTGACAATAAATCTTTCAGTTTGTTGAACTTATCCATAGACTTAAAAATGTTAAAATTTGAGGCAATATAGGGGGTTTATTCATTACTACCAACAAAAAAATAGAAAAATTACCAAAACATGTAAGTTTTAGGCAATATTTAGGCAAACTTATTCTTTTTGAAAATCATATTCTGTGTTTGTTGCAGAATGTTTCACCGATAATTTGCTAAAAAACCTTGTATGAGCGATACAATAGCTACGCAAATCTATTAAAAGTATTGACATTTGTTGGTGTGCTTAGCTAAAAATAGTTTATTTTTGCATTTTATCACGCTGTCGTAATATATGGCTTATTCAAAAACAACTTTCTTACTACGTTTAGCATGGCTCAGTACCTTGTGGGCATGTCAGCCTATTGAGTCCAAGAACGATGTGGAAACGAAGTGTGTTACCCGTTTTATTGAACTACTAAATCGGCATCAAGCTGATTCCCTTTCGTTTATCTTACATCAAGATGCCGAATTTATAGATACACAAAATCGGTATCTTAAAGGAAATGAGCGAATAGCTAAGGGTTGGAAAAAATATTGGGAAATATTTCCCGATTATCACCTCGAAGTAGAAAATATTTGGGTAGAATCGGGCAAAATTGCCTTATTTGCAAAGGCAAAAGCGACCTATAAAAATAAGCAAAGCGAATCAAATGAAAATCAATGGGAAATTCCGATGGCAATACAGTTGCAGCTTAGCGATAATAAAATTATTGCTTGGAGAATGTATGGCGATACCAAAATTATTTATGAAATTATTCGCAGCAATGAAGCCGAATAGCCTTGTCTCTAATGAAAAATAAACATGGAAAAAATACAAAGTATTCTTCAAACGCTTTCTAAATCAGAAATCAAATACCTCAAACAATTGATTACGGTTTTTCATGGCAAAGGGGATAATAAACTCTTGGCACTAATTCAGTTAGTTGAAAAAAATTCAGGCATTAGCCAAGAAGAAGCCGCATTAAAACTGTATCAAGACCCTAAAAGCAAAGCCTTTTTTATGACAAAAGGGCGTTTGATGGACAGGTTATATGATTTATTATTGCTTACAACTGATTTGCCAAATGCAAATTTGGTTGAAGAAGACCCTCATGCCTCACATTTAGCCGATTTACACAAAAAGGTATCTTTGGTTATTGCCCTAAGAAAAAGGGGCTTATCGCATATTGCCAAAAATATTATTGAAGACACCCTGAAAGATGAAATGTTAAATTATTATCCAAGTTTGAAAATATCCTATTTAGATACCTATCGTTCAATGATTTCAAATGATATTGACGAGTTACATAGAGTTAATCAAGAATTAAATAATCTATTTGAAGTAGGAAGAGTTGAATCTATCGCAATAGGTTTTTTGCAAGAAAGTAGAATATTGACACAACTAAAATATTATAATATGAATAGTTATAAAGCAAAAAACAGAAATAATAGAAGAGGAGTTAAAAAAAGTGTATAGTCAAAGGATTTATATTTCATATTTACAATTACAAGAGCAATTATGTGATACGGAGCGAAGAATTGATGATAGTAAGAAAATATTAGATGAGTGGATTGAATTATTGAGGAAAAATCCATTGTTAGCGGATAATAATAGAAAAGCAATCCCTTATATAAAACTTGCATACCTTCAACTTAATGATAAAAATTATAAAAATGCTATACAGGTCGCTAATGAAATAGCTCCTATGATTAGTCACAGACCTTATAATTGGATAGCTGTTAAAGGTGTGGAGATGTATTCTTCACTTTATATTGGTCATTGGCAAGTAATAGATTTATTTGATTTAAAAAGTATATCAATAAAAACTAACTCTCCAGGACTTCAATATATTCAACTGATTAAAGTAACTTTGACATATTTTAGAAAAGGGTTTAAACAACTATTAATAGAAATTTCGGACTTAGAGCCTTTATTAGAGAATAAACATTTATCTAACTCCCGTCTTCGCATTTTTGAAATCCTCATCTACCTTGAAACCGAAAAAATAGACATAGCCATCGCCAAATTAGAAGCCTTACGCAAACATCTGTCCAAGTATGAAGCACCGAAGCGAGTGCAGGCGACTTACAAGGTTTTGAATCAATTAGCATTAGATTCCTTTGATTTTGGGCGTAAAAATGAAGAAATAGAAAATATGTTGATAGAGATGGAAGCACATACGCCTTGGTCGCCCTTTTCCTTAGAGGCGGTGCGTTTTGATACATGGGTTCGGGCGCAATACGCCAAAAGAAGTTATTGGGAACAGTGGAAGGTGGAAAATCCTGATATTTTTGGCTAAATCTGCCAAAAATAAATCCTATCTTTGCCCTTCAAATAGCATCATTATGTTTATAGAATACAATTCAAACAACCATAAAGCGGGGTGGACAGAAGTTATCTGTGGAAGCATGTTTTCGGGCAAAACAGAGGAACTCATTCGCCGTTTGCGCAGAGCGATTATTGCCAATCAAAAGGTAGAAATCTTTAAGCCCGCAACAGATACACGTTATAGTGAAACGGAAATCGTTTCGCACAATCAAAACGCCATACCTTCCACTGCAGTTACGTCTTCACAGCAGATTTTGCTACTCGCAAACGAGGTCGCAGTCGTAGGCATAGATGAAGCACAATTTTTTGACGAAGGAATCGTAGAAGTAGTAAGAATTTTGGCAAATCGAGGCTTACGAGTCATTGTTGCGGGTTTGGACATGGATTTTCGAGGCGAACCCTTTGGACCTATGCCTAAGTTATTAGCAACTGCCGAGTTTATCACCAAAGTTCATGCGATTTGTCAGCAATGTGGCAGTATTGCCAATCATTCTTTTCGTATCTCTGCTTCGCAAGAACAAGTCTTATTGGGCGAAAAAGACAGTTATGAACCCCGTTGTCGGAACTGCTTTATCGTAGAATGATACATTAAATAGGCAAAAATAGCAACCGTTCCGCCTAAAAAAAAGACAATTAATGTCAAATA
>JAAFHL010000420.1 GCA_013298365.1 Bacteroidota bacterium
TTTGGCGATGCGTATGTTTCACCTGTACCGATGGTAAATGTGCTGCACAATCCTGCGGCTGACCAAAATACGGTTTACAAAATAGATGGAAAAACAGGCGAAATGCGAAAAATGATTGCTTTGCCGATGGCAGCTTTGCCTTTTCAAGAAAATGCGTTTGGGACTTTGGGCATGGCGTATGATTGCGACAATCACAGTTTATATGTAACATCTGTGGCTGGTTCGAGTAGAAAAGACGAAAAAGGGCGCATTTTTCATGTAGATATTGCTACGCAAAAAATTACGAGTCAAATAGATAGCATTGATGCGATGGGAATAGGGGTAGGTTTTATCGGAAATGAAAAAAGAATCTTTTTTGGCAAAACTCGCACAGGCGAAATATGTTCTATGGGGGTAGATTTACAGGGAAATTTTGTGGGAAAACCCAGAGTTGAACTCACCTTAGAAGGGCTTGGCGCAAGAGGAGACGACAAAGCTCGCAAAATCCGTTTTCAAAGCAATGGAGATATGACGATTTCAGGCGTAGAATTTTATTACAATCTCACTGCACCTACCGAAAAACAAGAAACAACTTATACGTTCAAATATAATTCGCAAGTAAGAAAATGGGTATTGATAGGTATGCAGTAAATATTATAGGACTGCACTCAAAGCGATGTAATAAAGAATAAAACAGCCATTCTGAAAGCATCTGGACAAGCTAAGTATTTAAGTATTAGTTTTCTGGATTCTTTCAGAATGGGCGAACCTAATGCGAATTTAACAAGGTATTTTTCACCTATATTTTTGAACAATCGCCTCACAAACTTCTCCGAGCAACTCAAAAACATCTTCATAATCCACCTTTGTGCCATAATATGGGTCTTTCACAGAACGTTTTTGGTTGGGCGAAACCTCATCTAACAAAAGCTGCACTTTTTTCATTTTTGTCTCATCTTTTACAATCGCTTGAATTTCCGCATATACATCTGTAGCCAAAGCATAGATAATGTCATATTTCTCAAAATCAGCGATTTGTATGCGTCTTGCCCTTTGATGAGAAATATCTATCCCATTTTCTTTACAAGTCAAAATAGAATTTTTATGCGGCGCTTCGCCTACATGATAGGATTCTGTTCCTGCCGAATCTATCTCACAATCCAAACCTGCTGCGATTGCTTTTGCGGACAAAATGCCTTCTGCCATCGGTGAGCGGCAAATATTGCCCAGGCAAACCATGAGTATTTTCATTATATTTTGTTCATTTCAGATTTAAACCAAAGAAGTAATTCTAACAAAGCATTTGTAAGTGCTATAACCGTATATTTACTGGGTAAAATATCATTGTTTCGAGGTGTATGACTGCCATAGTTACTTGCAACCTTCGGAATAAGATGAACAGAAAATTGAGCAATTAAATCGGGTTGTGCATAACTATTATTAGCACTCAACAAACGTTGCGTCATTTTCTCTTTTACATTCCTTATCAAAGCCAAATTTTTACGAATTTCTGCAAGTTCAACTTTCTTCATATTTTTAAGAATATTGAGAAGATTCATTTTCAGCTCATTATCTAAATATCCTTTTTCAAATACCTCAAAAACATCTGCATATTGTTTTTCAATTTGCATATTTTCTGTATTGTTGATGGCAGAAATCAAGTATTCAAATAACTCTTTCGGCGACTTTGCCTTTGAAAAAATCTTTGCTTTTCGGTCAGTAATGCCTTTTTCAAAAAAACGTGCAAAATAATCATAACCTGTATTAACGGCAAAAGGAAGGTGTTTAACGGTACTTTGCTCAAAATCTGCCAATCTTTTTAACGCATAATCTAAGGCATCATCACTTTCTGTCTCTTGTTCAGCGTTTATAAAGCATTTTGCATCTAAAATTAATGCCTTATAATCAGGATTTTTTGCTAAGGCGGCAAAACCGTCTTCATGATTTTGAAAATGCGTAATTTGTATGCCGTAACCTGCATCTGCAAGCTTTGCCAAACTCTCACAATATTCATTTTCATCATCTATTAATAAAACTTGTATCATTTGTTATGAATTTGATTGATGGGTAATAGTATATTAAATTGAATAGGAAACGCCTCATTTTCAGCAACTTCTACCTTAGTAAATTTACCTTTATGTAAATCAATGACTTTATTTATCCAAAATCCACCGATTCCTGCACCTTTTCTTTTACCTGCTTTTCCACTTAATTGCTTAAATTCATCAAAAGAAAATCCTTTTGGAAAAGGTTTCCCATCATTTTTGTAGCTAATTTTGACAAAATTGTCGGTTTCACTTACCTCAAAAACAATCCTATATTGCTTATCTTTTTCGGTAAACCCATGTTTTTCCGCATTATGGATTAAATTGCGAAAAGCATCTTTGAGTGCATTTCTATCTATTTCTACCCATATATCTTCGTTTTCAAATGTATATGCTGAAATGAAAGCACTCATCGGGCTAATTTCTTCCCTAAAAAATGAAAATAAATGCGTTTTTTCAAGATGTAAGTGTTGTTTTTCTAAGATTTGATACGTTGTGTTGAAAGTTTCTGTTGCATCTAACAAATGATTGTAGAAACGAGTTAGTTCATCTTGAATCGCATATTTTGTAGGCTCATTTTTCTCTTTTTGGTCTATCAATATTTTTATTAGCTCAAAATTGGTAAGTAAGTTTCCAAATTTTTGGTTCAGATTGTGTGTCATCGTTGCAATTACTTTGTGTTCTAAGTCCTCATTTTCGGACTTTACAAATTTCAATTCTGTCAAAATTTGCCCTTCATTTTGCAACAATTCATTCAAAATAGACTCCACAGAGGCTTTTTTAGACTTTACCAAATCTACCAAAAACTGTAACATCACAGGTTTACCTTTTGTATAGTCATAGATTTTTTTGAGGTAATCGTCAGAAAATTGTGCAAAAAAGCCATTTAGAAACTGTTTTGATTCTTCAAACGTAAGACTATTGAGGTTTTGCTCATAGAAAATATGACCATATACTTTTACTACCCAATTACTATAAATAAATTGATAGAGAATCGCCTGTGAATGTCGCCCTAAAAACACAAATAATACATTTTGATATTTTCTACAAAAAGGTAAAATAAAAGATTTCATTTGTAATGAATAGGTTTCCATATTCATTTCTTGGCAATCATCAACAAATATTAAAACCGGTTTGTTATCAAACAAATGCCGATATTCACGCAAATTGTCATTATATTCTTTATAATCTGCTCCTGGGTCAAATTCAAAAGAAAAATGCAGTTCCGAATTTGTTTTTGCCTTGATTAAATCTACTAAATTATCTTCTACGGTAAAAAACTCATGTCCTTCAATATCTAACAAGTAAATATCATACTGTTTTTCTTTGATAATTTCAATAAAGTGCTCCTTCAACGCAGTTTTCCCCACTCCTCTTTCTCCATAAAAAGACAAAATATGAGGCATTTTGTTATCCTCATATTTTTCCGTATTTTCGGGCAAAATAGCTTCTAAGCACTCCGTAAAAAGTGCTATTTCTTTTTCTCTGCCAATAAAATGCCTCAAATTATCCATATTTTCTATATATTACTCCTTCACAAACTTCAACACCTCCCCTTCACTTGTTTGCAAAAAATACACACCTGCTGCATATTTTGAAAGATTGATTTCCAAAGACTTATTTACTTCTGCTGTAAAAAGCGACTTGCCAAAAACATCTACGATTTCAATATTGACGGCTTTGCCTGTATGTGCTACAAACAAAATGTCATGCGCAGGATTTGGAAAAATGCTTATATTTTTTGTTTTATTATCTTCAATGCCCACCGTTTCAATGCCATTTGCCGTTACAGGAATCGTAATTGTGGGCTGTGTAGCGATATTTGTATTAAATTGAAGGGTAGAGGAAAATGCACCAAGGCTGCTTACATTCAAAGAAACTTGCAAAACTAAGGCTTCACCTGCTGCTATCGTGGTATTTGTCCCATTTACAAAAGAAATATTGGAAGAAACAGAAGATATGCTGCTAATATCAAGCGGCTGATTGCCATCATTTACAATCGTAAAATTGTACAAGTGCGCTGAATTAATGCCAATATCACCATAATTGATGGCATTTTCGGGAATCAAAATCGAAGAAATTGCCGTTCCTACTGCTGTAGAGCAAGAGGTTATATAATTCATGCGTTGCACAAATTGCGGATAGTCTATAAATGGATTACGATTGTGCTGTACTCCATAAATCGCATTATTTCTATTTTTCTCTTCTTGTGTAGGCAAAAATTGCGTATGCCATTGCTTTAATGTTGTTTCTTGATTTTTTTCAAAACAGGAATAATCCTCATAACGCAACACAAAATACAACATCGCTCTTGCAGTTCTACCTTTTTGCGCATCACGAGGTTCGAAAGAACTGCCATTGCTTTTTGAGCCACCTACCGACCAATTTGAGCTTGCAACAACCGCAAAAGGATTATTTCCTCGCTCAGAATTTGAGCCATTATCTGTGGGAAAAATGTGAAACAAATCCGAAACCATAGGTTCATTGCTACTAAAAAAAGACTGTGGATAGGTATGTTCCGTATTAAAACCTTGATTTTGTGCATCTACACGTGTAGCATAGCCCGTAACAAG
>JAAFHL010000421.1 GCA_013298365.1 Bacteroidota bacterium
GAGGAACAAAGAAAGAAGAATCAACAAGCGTAACAGTTAAACCCAAAACGACTGCTATTAAAGGGGATTTGAGCGACTATTTTGAAGTAGTAAACAAAGACTATGTAATTAAAAAAGACGGAAGTGGTATGTTTACAATGATTACTGTTGAAGTTAAACGCAATAGTAAGGACTTCTCTTTTCCAACAGATAATATTAATCCATTCGGTACAAATGGAGGTGAAAATTATCATGTTGGTTTCGGCATAGAATTGTATGGGGACGGTGGACCTGAAGTTATCATAAATGCAACACAAGGTGGAATGAGCGGACCTTATGATGCGAAAGATGTTACAGGACTTATGAAGTTGAAAAAGGATGAAACAGGATTTATTAGGTGGAGTGTAGAAAAAACGGAAGGATTAAAAACTTTTCAAATGACATCTGCAATAGAAAAATCAAATAGTTCAAGCAACTCCTCTCCATTACCCTCATCATCGTCAGGCGAAACCGTTTCAGAAAGTGGTAGCGAAAATTGGGATAAAATGCTTGACGATTATGATGCTTATGTTACTGACTATATTAAATTGTATAAGAAAGCACTTAATGGCGACCAGAGTGCATTGGCTGAATATCCAAACTTAATGCAGAAAGCAACAGATTTATCAGAGAGTATGACAAAAGCCCAAACCGACAATAAATTAAGTACAAAACAAATTAACCGATTAGTTAAAATTCAAACTAAAATGACTCAAGCGGTTGTTGACGCACAAAAGAAATAAACGATGCCTTAAAAAGACGTAACAGCACATAACATGGAATCTATGCAATAACTATTGGGGGCAGAATCGCTAACTTTGAAGTGTCTGCGGAAATCCCCCAATACTTACTGAATAATCCTTCAAACGTTGCGGGCAATTAAAAGAATAAGTTTCATAATAATTTTATTAATATTTAATTTAACTTTATGCAGTATATTAAAAACATAAGCAATCCAGATGAGGATGCTTACATGAGTTGTGAAGGAATTTTTCGTTTGCATTTTAATAGCAATCCAAATGAGGAGCAAATAAGAATAGGCGAAAATATTGTTTTATACCAAAAATTTGCCTCAAATGGTAGTAGAGGTTTCTCTCATTTGGTTGTAATTATAGACAAAAAGGTCTATACAGACCCAGAAAGAATAAGAGCAGGAACAGGTTATGAATATTATATTTATGTGAAAATTATCGCAAAAGGTATGTATCCCATAAATGATACAACTTACTGGAAGGATATAGAGCATGGAGGCTATGCACAGGGAAAATTAGTAAATATTGATAATATTGGTCAGGTTAAAAGTGATGCTACACTCAAAGAGAAGTTAGAGAGAGAAGTATGGAATTTGTTTTTCCCTGAACCAGACTTAAATTTTAGGAAAATAGATTTGGGAACTTTAAACTAATATTTTATATATTGAATTCAGGGTAGTGTCCGAAAAGGAGTGATGGAAAATTTTAATTTATTAATACTTTAAGTTTAACTATCATTCCATTTCGGACACCACTGAATTGAGTGCTGATTTATTTATAAGCACCGAATTTGAAAATAAATAAAACAAAAAGCCACCAACATTTTCATTGCCGCCAATTTTCGCTATCCGAAACGCAAGGCAAACACACAGCGAAAAAGCGTCAATTTTTTCGTTCTATGCTACTACAAAGATAAAAAATAAACATTTAATTTACAATATATTATGGTGAAATTACTAACAATTACAAATATCTTTTTGTGTGTAGGGGTATTTATAGCATCTCTACTGCCAAATCTTTATATGAGTGGTGAAGGGAATAATTTTGACGACATAAAAACCATTTTCATTATTTTTTCGGGGCTATTTGGTGCCCTATATGCTAATCTTCGAGAAAATAATAAAGAGCTACCAAAGGCTATATGGATATTTTTGCTATTCGCTGCCTTTTCTTCGATTGATAGCTACATAATAAAAGCAACTACCTATCCTGATTATCTTGATATAGTATTAATAGGGGAGAGTCTTGGGGTAAGTGTAGTTTTTACTTTAGTTTTTGGCTTTTGGTTTTTTATCGGAAATAAAGTCGGCGTTTATCTATAAATAAAGGCAATAAGAAAAATATACCAAATAAGCAGGCAGATGATATCTAATCTAAGATATAATTGACAAAATAGGAGAGATACGATTTTTTTTATTATGCTATACATACTAACGATACGGAAAAATATGGATTTAAAACAAGAAGAGATAGAATTATTCTTCGGTATTGCAAAATTTCCTTGTGATAAGGCAACTATTGAATTTCCACTACAAGGAGAATTTATTGAGGTTGAATTACAGAATGAGACAGGACGAATTAAGTTTCAGTCTGATATAAACAGAGCTAATAATATAGTTAGCAAAATAACGTTCCAATTGAGACACCTGAAAACATATAGAATTAGGCGTTTGGATTTAAAAGGCAATCATACAAATCCGTCAGTTCCTGTTCCTAATGAAATATTTGTTGGTTTTGAGGGATATGCTTTTAACAGAGAAGACCATATTCATTTTTACATAGATGGCTATGGAGATAGGTGGGCGTTACCACTTGATAAATTTCCCGAAATAGGCATAAAAGAAGACGATGATATTTATGACAAAATGTTGAAGTTTTTTCGCTATTGTAACGTTCAGAACATAGAATTAAAATTGCAAAAAAATTTGATGTTGTAATATTTTTAGCGTAATTTTGCGATATGAGAAATTTAGTCAATTCATATGTTGAGTGGATAAAAAAGGGACTGACATTACGAGAAGTAAGTAATGGTTGGCACGAGCTTGTTACCCCATTTTTAAATCATAGTAATGATATGATTGAATTATATTTAAAGCAAGAAAAAGATTATATTGTCATATCAGATGCTGGGAATACAATTAATGAACTTATATTAAGCGGTTTAGATATAGATAGAAGTAAAAAACGCCTAGAAGAATTAAATACAATACTTCGTTCTTTTGGTATATCAAGAAAAGAAAATGAATTATATATAAATACAGATGCAAAAAAATTTCCAGAGGTTAAGCATCGATTTATACAGGCTGTTTTAGCCATTGATGACTTGTTTATGCTGTCCAGCCCCAAAATTGAAACTTTTTTTATAGAAGATGTAACAAATTTCTTCGAGTTAAATGATGTTATCTTTGTAAAAGACACTTCGTTTACTGGAAAAAGTGGATTTGGTCATAAATTTGATTTTACTCTTCCTAAGATGAAACAAAGAAAAGAAGTTGCTATAAGGGCGATAAACACTCCACGAAAAGATAATATTGGCTCTGTTTTATGGACAATGGAAGATACTAAATTAGTAAGACCAGAAACCGAAGGGCTTGTAATAATAAATGACCAAAATGGTGTTTCTAATGATATTTATCAAGCGTTTAGGGAATATAAAATACCATATATAGTGTGGTCAAAACGTATTGAAAATTTGGATAAACTAAAATTGATAGCATAAAAAGCATAGAACATTTGCATGAGCGCAGAGGGCAGCGAATCAACGCACAAGGCAAACGCTCCGCAGCCCCCTCGCTCATGCTGGTCGTTCTCGGCTATCAAAGGAAGAAGTTTTTAAATAATTGAAAATCAATTATTTGCTGTTCATAAATTTGCGTTTAAAACTTAGTTTTGAAAATTTCGTGTTTTAAATCTGCGTTTAAAAACTTGATTTTGAAGGTTTTGCGTTTTAAATCTGCGTTTAAAAACTTGATTTTGAAGGTTTTGCGTTTTAAATCTGCGTTTAAAAACTTGATTTTGAAGGTTTTGCGTTTTAAATCTGCGTTTAAAAACTTAATTTTGAAGGTTTTGCGTTTTAAATCTGCGTTTAAAAACTTAATTTTGAAGGTTTTGCGTTTTAAATCTTCGGTTAAAAACTTGATTTTGAAGGCTGTGCGTTTTAAATCTGCATTTAAAAACTTGATTTTGAAGGCTGTGCGTTTTAAATCTGCATTTAAAAACTTGGTTTTGAAGTCTTTGCGTTTTAAATCTGCGTTTAAAAACTTGGTTTTGAAGTCTTTGCGTTTTAAATCTGCGTTTAAAAACTTGGTTTTGAAGTCTTTGCGTTTTAAATCTGCGTTTAAAAACTTGATTTTGAATGTTTTGTATTTTAAATCTGCGTTTAAAAACTTGATTTTGAATGTTTTGTGTTTTAAATCTGTGTTTTAAAACTTGATTTTGAATGTTTTGTGTTTTAAATCTGTGTTTTAAAACTTGATTTTGAAAAACTTGTTTTGAAAAGCATAACGTAGAAATTAAGCGTGACGTTTTAAAAATGAGAAAAAAGCCGAGAACAAAGTGCTGTTGCCCATGCCGCTGAGGCTAACGCACAAATCCAACGGGCGGCACGTCATCAGCACCATCGTTATCCCCCATTGTAACTAAAAGAAATAATGCGTGTTAGCGAAATGAT
The DNA here is from genome assembly GCA_013298365.1 of Bacteroidota bacterium. Taxonomy (GTDB): domain Bacteria; phylum Bacteroidota; class Bacteroidia; order J057; family J057; genus JAAFHL01. Next base: position 4,441 of record JAAFHL010000421.1, read on the forward strand.
TTCAAGTGGTTTTTAGCTTCATTTCATTTCGCACAAACCACTTGAAACCATTTCGCAGAAATAAAGAAATATTGCGTTTGATTTTTACAAAGGTATGATAACGAATGATTTACGAAATACGCAGAAAAACTGAAATACGCAGAAAA
>JAAFHL010000422.1 GCA_013298365.1 Bacteroidota bacterium
CTTGGTCAGATTATGAATTTGTATCACATTACAATCCCATGGCGTATGATTTGAATATCCGAACAGCGATTGGGCGGGTAAATATTACCTCAAATCAACAAGGATTGGATTATTTGGCAAAGGTAAATCAATATGAGCATACAGGCTGGCAACCTTGGATGAAACAAGGAATATTTTTGGGCGGTGGCTCTACGCCCCTCGAAATCAATATTATCAGCTCTACACTTTTGAGAGGGGTTTCTATTTTTGAAGGTGCACCCTTTGGTGGTCGAGCAAATTACCATCAAAAAATAGACAATAGTACCACAAGCGACTATGCAACCTATCATCAAAGCATTTCTGACGGGGCAAGTTGGCTACATTTTTTTGGACACTCTGCCTCTAATGTGCAAGATGTGAGCATCAACGAAGCCAATGAATATACAAACTATGGGAAATATCCCATGATGTTTGCCGAAGGCTGTTATGGGGGAGACTTTGGGAAAGGTAATTCTTTTGGAGAAAAGTGGATTGCACAACCACAAAGAGGGGCTATTACGTACCTTGCAAACGCAGGACCGGGTTATGCGGGAGAATTGTCATCTTATTCAGATACCCTTTACAATTATTTGCATAAGAAAATGTTTGGGCAAAAAATAGGTGATGCCATTAAAACATATAGCAAACAGTATTTACTACAAAGTAATAATATCGGCTATCGCAACCATATGCGTCAAATGAACTTGCAAGGTGACCCTTCCCTTAAACTGCATGTTCCGCCAGGCAAAGACCTTGAAGTCAATGCAGCAAATGTGTATTTTTATCCCGAAAACTTCAGTTCTGTAGATGATTCCTTTCAAATTAACATCATTGTGCGCAATTTGGGTTTGGTTGTTACCGATTCTTTTATGCTTTCTGTACGTCAGCAATTCCCGACAGGCGTATGGTACAATCATCCTTCACGCAAAATACAGGTATTAAAATATAGCGACACGATTTCTTTCTACCTCCAAAATCCGATAGGAAGTAATATGACAGGGCTAAATCAATTTGAAATTTTTGCAGATTCAACACAATTAGTGGCAGAATATGACGAAAATAATAATTTCATTTCTTTTTCCAAAATTGTACCTGGAAATGTACCTGCAACATTATATCCTTTAGAGTTTGCGGTTATTAGAGACAATACCCCCGAACTTATCGCTTCTGCGTATGGCATTACAAGAGACAGCATGGTCAATTATATTTTTGAGATGGATACCATCATCACCTTTAATTCACCACTTTTTCAAAGTTCAGGTGTTATTACGGGCAAATCCTCTCAAATGAGATGGCAAATACCTGTAACCTTACAAGACAGTGCGGTATGTTTTTGGCGGGTAAGGTTGGCAGATGTAAGCCCTATTATATGGGCATACTCCTCATTTCGCTATATCCCAAATAAAGAAGGCTGGGGGCAAGCTCGTATGGTACAATTTGATAGAAATACAAAAACGCAGCTTCAAACCAATAAAATTCAACAACAATGGGAGTTTGATAAATTTGTAGAGACCTATCGTTTAAGTCAAAGTTTTAATGGAACAACAGGTGATGTAGTTATAGCCATCAATAGTCAAAGTATCCCTATCTCTGTTAGAACTTCTTATCGAAATGGAATTGTTTATATGATTATAGATGGGAAAACACTTGAAAGCAAAGTAAATACGCCCATTGGCGGCTATAATACTAGCGGAGAACCAGCCGTTTTAAATGACGTGGGTGTAGCAAATATCAATACCTTACAGCGATTTAAGGGAGACATTGCCAATGCCAAAGTAGGCGATTATTATATCATTTCAAGTTATCAAACCAGTTCAACACCTATCGTATGGGCTTCTCTTAGTCAATGGACATCTGATATGTTTGATATCTTGGAAGGCTGGGGCATTTCAGACCAATTAAGAAACGCACCCAATGATGCGAGATTTTTGCTTTTTGGCAGAGTCGGCTACCCCAATAGTATAGAAGAAATCTATACACCGAATGTAGGCACACAAATGGTAATAGACAAAAATTTGACAGGAGATTTTGATTTTGGCTCTGTAAAATCTACGTTTATTGGACCTTCATTGAAATGGAAACAACTCTTATGGCGTTGGGGTTCTTTGGATATGCAAATAAAGGAAAAAGTAGATGTGAGCTTGTATGGATTAAAAGCAGATGGTACAGAAACGCAACTGATGAAAGTGAACAACAGTGGCACATTCAACATTGATACCTTAGATGCTGCAACCTATCGCTACATGTATCTCAAAGGTGATTTCCTGGATACCACTTTCCGAACAGCGCCACAGTTGGCGCATTGGCACATTCTGTATGACCAAGCACCCGATGCAGTAGTTGATCCTTTTGGCGATTTTGTCTTTAATAAAGACACCCTTTTTGAAGGAGAAAATGTGGAAATTCGGCTTGGTGCAGTAAACCTAACAGACCAAAACATGGACAGTCTATTGGTTAATTTCAGGCTGCAAAAAAGTGATAGAAGTATTGTACAATTGGCTACTAAGCGTTTTGCGCCCCTGCCTGGCAATGGTCGCATACCTATTACCCATTCATTCAATACGTTGGAGAAAAACTTAGATGGAGAGACCACGCTTTTTGTGGAATTGAATTATGGCAAAGACCAACCTGAACAATATGTATTTAACAACAGTTATCATCACACTTTTTATGTGGTAAAGGACAAACAAAATCCTTTGCTTGATGTTACTTTTGATGGAAAACGCATCATGGATCAGGACATTGTGTCTCCAACGCCAACCATTATTATTCAAGCCAAAGACGAGAATCAGTTTATTGCGATGACCGATACTGCCACTTTTGACATTTATTTTACAGATTTTAGGGGTATACCAGAGCATCTCAATCTTAGGACTGACCCTCGTGTTAGCTTTGAACCTGCAAGTTTGCCCAATAATAAAGCAAAAATCACATTTAACCCAGGCGAAGATGTGCCATTGGCAATTTTTCAGGAAAAGAAGATACCAAATACAGTGTACTTTTCAAAGTAGTAAATGCACATACGATAACACAAGTACTAAATTATCCCAATCCATTTTCTACTTCTACTCGTTTTGTATATACACTTACGGGCAATGAAAAACCTGAAGTGTTCCAAATTCATATCTACACAGTTTCAGGTAAATTGGTAAAAATCATTGATTTAGCAGAAACTAACGATATACAAATTGGCAAAAATATTACAGATTATGCTTGGGACGGCACAGATGATTATGGCGATAAATTGGCAAATGGCGTATATCTTTACAAAGTAGTTTCTCGCATGAAAAATACAGATATTAAACTTGAATCGGCAAAAGAGAATGAATCATTAGATAAATATTTTGACAAAGGCTGGGGCAAAATGTATATCATGCGCTAAGTTTTGCTACAAAATAGTTGATTTATGCGAAAAGCTGTCCAAAATATCTTGGGCAGCTTTTCTATTATTGTTTAAAATATCGCTATATTTGCAAAAAACTATAAGCATCATGGAAGAATTTATTGTCTTTAAACGGTTTCGAAATCAACAAGAAGCAGCAGCTACGATACAAATTTTGCAAAATAATCATGTATTATATGAATATGACGGTTTCACAGATGACCGCTATTTTCAAATCGAAATAGGTGCTGCAAGTTCAAAAGGTTGTTTCATCAAAATACTGCCCAGTTCTTTTGAAAAAGCACGCAAACTTTTGCTCAATGAAGCCCAAAACGCCATAAAGGACATTCCAGAAGACTATTATTTATATGCTTTTTCGGCGAAAGAATTGGTAGAAGTCATTCAAAAACCCCAAGATTGGAGCGAATTAGACTATGAATTAGCCAAATATTTATTGGCAGAGCAAGGCATTGAAATCTCAGCAGAACAAGAATATGACATTTTAGTCCAAAGAGATAAAGAACGTACAACGCCCATTTCTGCCTCTTGGCAAATGATTGTGATAGGATTTTTGCTTATCCCTTTACTTTACGGTGCAGTCATAGGTTGGGAAATCGCCACGGCAGAAAAAGTACTAAGCAATGGGCAAAAAATTCCTGTCTATAATGAACAAAGTAGAATCATTGGAAAAGTTTTGGTGGCTGCTCCCTTGCTTATCATATTCGTTTCGATATTTATGATGGTGATAGAGAGTCGTTAAGGAATGTGTATGAAATAACATCCTGTTTTTCGTAGTCGTAGTTCTTAGTAGTCTGTTTTTACATACAGTTGATTTATTTTTATTTATGTAATCTGTTTTTACATTTTGTCATTGGAAAGACATGTAAGAAATAAGAATAAACATTCATTTTTTTCGTTTCATTATGAATGTGTATCTTTGTACGCTCATTACATTATAAAATCATGAAACAGATATTTTTTCTTTTATTCATTAGCCTATTATTTTCCCTTTCGGCACAAACAAAGCCCGAAGCTGTCCTTCATGCCTTAGATCAACAGGTAGAGTTTATGAATCAAACAGACAGGGAACTTTCGCCCTTGTACCTCACTATCATGGACTTAAATCAGCGCATGTTGGACTATGTAGAAGGTAAAGATGGCA
>JAAFHL010000423.1 GCA_013298365.1 Bacteroidota bacterium
CTATCAATTTTTGATAGAATTTAAGTATTTTTCGCAAAAAAGACACGAAGAAATGCAAGTCATTCAGCCCGAAAATACACAAAATGATTGGGAAATCGAAATTCAGGCTGCCAGAAATCAACTCATCGGCTATACAAATCTGCCTTTTTTTCAAGAAAAAGCAGATTTAAAACCTTGGCTTATTGCTTTTGTGGGGGATAAACCCTTCATTGTGGAAGAAATTGCTTCAGTATCATAACAAAACGCTGACAAAGGCTTATTTTCTTTATTATATATCTAAAAAATATGTAATTTTGTGCTTCAATTTTCAACATAAAAACATGACAAACTCACTCACGCCCATTAAAATTGTAGAGGAATTAGACAAATATATTATCGGACAATATGAGGCAAAAAAATGTGTAGCAATTGCGCTACGTAATCGTTGGCGCAGAATGAATGCAAGCGAGGATTTACGCAAGGAAATTGTACCAAATAACATACTGATGATTGGTGCAACAGGGGTAGGAAAAACCGAAATTGCACGCCGTTTGGCACAACTTGCACAAGCTCCTTTTATCAAAGTTGAAGCTTCTAAGTTCACAGAGGTGGGCTATGTAGGACGAGATGTGGAAAGTATGGTAAGAGACTTGGTAGAGCAGGCGGTTAGTTTGGTCAAGGCAGAACAAAAGGAGAAAGTGAAGGAAAAAGCCCTTGAAAATGTATATGAAATCATTTTGGATATTTTAATTCCGCCTATGATTGGCAAAAAAGAGGAATGGCAAGAGCAGCTTAAATCTATTCCTGCGGAGCAAAATACTGACCATGAATTGAATGAGCGCACCCGCAATAAATTTCGGGAAAAACTCAAAAATGGGGAATTAGAGGAACGCAAAATAGACCTTGAAGTGCATGTTGCAGGCGCAAATGTACAAGTTTTGGGTCCTGTGGGCATTGATGGCTTGGACGGATTGCAAGATATGTTGAGCGGCATGGTGCCTAAGAAAAAGAAAACCCGCAAAATGACGGTGGCAGAAGCAAGAGAGCATTTGATGGACGAGGAAGTTTCTAAATTGATAGATATGGACGCTGTGTCAAGAGAGGCGATTGATAGAGCTGGAAATAGTGGCATTATTTTTATTGATGAAATAGACAAGATTGCATCAAGTAGTCGTGCTTCGGGGGGCGTAGATGTGTCTCGTGAAGGAGTACAAAGAGATTTATTGCCGATTGTAGAAGGCTCGGCAGTCAATACAAAATATGGCATGGTAAAAACAGACCATGTATTATTTGTGGCAGCAGGCGCATTTCATGTTTCAAAACCTTCCGATTTGATTCCTGAATTACAAGGTCGCTTCCCCATTAGAGTAGAGTTAAATGCTTTGACAAAAGATGATTTTGTCAAGATTTTAACACAACCTCGAAATGCTTTAACTAAACAGTATCAAGCACTTATGGAAAGTGAATCGGTTACGATTGCTTTTGATGATGATGCGATAGATGAGATTGCAGAATTGGCTTTTGAAGTGAATCAGCAAATCGAAAATATTGGCGCACGCCGTTTGCATACCATTATGAGTGCTTTACTCAATGACATTTTGTTTGAAGTGCCTGACCTTAATTCCGAAAATCATTTTCAAATTAATCGAGAATTTGTGAAGCAAAAAGTAGGCAGACTTGCGGCAAAGAAAGATGTGAGTCATTATATTTTGTAAATATAAATAGTGTTATCAAATAGACTTCTTGCAAAAATCGATTTAGGATAAAATACAAATGTATTACAACGTTTTAGCAGTGTTTAACCCACCCGTTTTTTGTCTTGCGACAAAAAACGCCCTCCGAAGAGGGCTTTTGATAGTGGGGCTGTTAGCCCACAAATCAAAAGCCCTCTTCGGAGGGCAGCAAAAATGCTTGCAGTTTTGCGGGTGGGTTAAACAGCTCACATAAACCAGAGCTATTTTTATTTTCACAAGAAGTCAAATAAAAACAAGAAATCAGGTATAAACACCTGACTATAACTGCCATATAGAAAATCTCAATTACAGTAAAAATGACCCATATCTTAATAACATCAATTATTTAATGCCAAAATCGCTTCTGCCATCACATGCCAAGCGTATTTTGCCTTCTCTTTGCGCACAGCCACCGAAAAACTTGCCTCTTTTTCTCCATCATAGTAAGCAATAATGGCATCTGCAATCGCTTTTGCCGATACTTCTGTAACATATCCACACACGCCATTTGGTACAATTTCAGGTAAACCACCCACATTTGTAACAATCATGGGTTTCTCAAAATGATACGCCATTTGTGAAATACCACTTTGCGTAGCCGTTTTATAGGGCTGAACCACTACATCTGCCGCAGAAAAATAATATTTTACTTCTTCATTAGAAATAAAATCGGGCTTTTGAATCACTACATCTTGCAAATTTCCTTCCACAATCTGCGCATCATATTCCGCTTTGTCGCCATAATATTCACCCGCCACAATCAATTTAATATTTTGTTGCTTGATACGCTCATCTTTCATCGCTTCTAACAAAATATCTAAACCCTTATATTTTCGTACAAAACCGAAAAAAAGCAAAATTTTATCTTTTTCGCCTACCTTTAACCAAGCTCGTGCGGCTTGCTTTGGCACAATTTCCCCAAAATTATCATAAATCGGGTGCGGAATAAATCGGGCGTTTTTGCTTTGTGTAAATTCCTTCAACTCCTCCAAAACTGCCTTCGACATCGTGATGAAACCATCACAAGCATTGACAAAATATTGCGCAAAGAGCCTATCCCCTACCCTTTTTTCGTGGGGAATAATGTTATCAATAATGGTAATAAATTTCGTGTGTTTGTTTTTTTTGATAAAACGAGCAATCGTCCCAAATGCAGGTCCCATGAAAGGCAACCAAAACTTACATATCACAATATCAGGCTTTTCCTTGCCAATCCTACGTCCAACTGACCACCAATTTAAGGGGTTTATCGAGTTTATGACTTGTTCTATCTCAATGTCTTTTGGCGCAGGGTCAGCAGAAAGCTGTGTTTTGCCTGGAAACAAAAAAGAAGGATATTGCAAAGTGAAGGTATAAATTTTCGTTTCATGTCCCATGCGAGTATATTCTTGCATGAGTCGCTCGTTGTAGGACGAAAGCCCACCTCTATAAGGATAAGCTGTTCCAATAAGGAATATTTTCATATTGTTATTTTATATTTCACGTAGATTTTCGCAGACAAAGAAACACAGATTTTCGCAGACAAAAAAATCTGCAAAAATCTGTGAAAGAAATACTATTTCTCAAAATAGCTGCATTTAGCGAATCATACGAATGGGGCAGCCCATTCCTGCTCCTGCTGTGCTTGGGGTTTGTCCGCTAATAATTTGTTTGAGGGCATTTTCTAGAGACTTACTACGCACCATATTTTCGTCTAAGGGGTTGTCATCTATTTGCCCCTTATATGCAACGGCATACTGCCCATTTGAAGGTATTAAAATAAAGGCTTCTGGATTTTTGGTTGCACCAAACATCCTTGCAAGGTTTTGGTCATTGTCTTTTACATACGAAAACGTATAAGCCGCTTTTGCCCGCATAGCGTTTTGGTCGTCTTCAGGATTCATAGAAGCGTCATTGCTATTTACAGCCAAAAAAGAAACGCCCTGACCTACATAAGCATTATACAACAGATTGAGGCGATTGACATATTGTGTAGCGAATTTACAATGTGAACTTGTAAATACAACCACAATCGCTTTTTTGCCCGCCTGTGCAGAAAGATTAAAATTTTCTATCGAAAAACCACTAATCATCTGTCCAGACAAATAAGAAAAAGACAAAATAGACAATAATATTGTAAAAAACAATTTATTCATGGCGAAGTTAATTAGATTGAAAAAACAATAAGCAAACAACTTATATTCAGTACAATACGCATCGTTTGCAAAAAAGTTTTGCTGATGTGGTTACCTTTTCTATAAATGTGTAATCAAATGCTATGCCATGAAAAAATGTGGGACAGTAATTTACCTAAGATTTTTATCTTCAGCAACGATTAACTCTATTTCCGCTTTGTCGGTCATGCCAATATGTGAAACAAATCTGCCTGATTTATCAAAAATGAGGGTAAGGGGAATTTGTTTGTCCCAATCGGGAAAATGTTGCAAAATATACTTTTCGGCACTGTCTTGCTGAAAGGTGTAGGAGTTAAAATCCATTTGATGCTCTTCCAAAAAAGTATTAAGCTGTGTTTTGACTACATCATCATCGTCTAAGGACACAAAAGAAACTTCTATTTCGCTGTTTTCTGCATTTTTGAGGGCAATAAGTTCGGGAATTTCTTTGATACAAGGTTTGCAATACGTTGCATAAAAATTGACCAAATGATAGGGCTTTTGCGAAGCAAGTATCATTGCTTCGAGCGATTGCTTGTTCACACTTTGCACCTTTATATCATTAACAGTTGCCGCCGACTTGCGGCTGCTGCATCCCACCAAAAGTATAAGTGAGAATAAAATCGGAAAATATTTCATAGACGATTTCGTAGTAGCGTTCGTAATTTTCATATTGTACGTAACCAGATAC
>JAAFHL010000424.1:0-4032 GCA_013298365.1 Bacteroidota bacterium
TAGAGATGAAAAACATCAAATTTAGCAATAGTAAAAAAGGAACTTCTGTCAATTTTAATGCAGACTGGCTGGGACAAGCGCAGTACCTTTCGGGTCCTCGCTATCCGAATGTAGGAGCTACCGAAGTTTCGTCCTTTTATATGGACAAAACAAACAGCAATATTCCGCAAATTATCAGTTTGCTGCCCGACCAAGTTTCTTATAATGCTCGTGTAACTGCAAATTATAATGGCGTTTCGGGGGTGAGAAATAACTTTGCGACAGATAGCAGCATGGTTGCAGCCTATTTGGATTTCGAATTGCCTTTAGAGGGGATAGTAGAGAATTTTGCCATACAAGATACGGTAGATGTCAATTTTGCCGCAAGTGTGAAGCCACAAGACTATGAAAGGGTAAAAAAAGCAACATTAAAGCTTTTGTTATACAATGGTTTTCCTTTTCAAGCCACGGTTGATGCCACTTTTTATGACGAAAATTGGAACTTAGTAGCAGACATGGCAAACGCTTTTGTATTGAAAGAAGGAACTTTGGTAGGCGATTATGTGCAGTATCCTGCCCTCACAACCTACGCAAAAACCTTTGAAAGCCCTGAAATCAATGATATTTTGCAGCGTTCTCGCCACTTAAAATTGCGTTATAGAATGGATACAAAACCGAATAATAGCAGCGTGAAAATCTATTCTACCTACAAAATCAAAGCAAAAATGGTGGGACAGTTTTCTTACAAAATGGGAGCTTAGTAAGAGTTAATCGTAATTTTTAGTTCATGGATTGTCAATGTATTGAAAATCCATGAACTTTTTTGCTGCTATATGTGTATTGCACAAGCGTTAGTGAGTCGAGTATCTGTTTATTTAGCTTTCGTTTGAGCGATTTTAAGTATCATGCCGTTAAAAATGAAACCATGAAAGGGCAACACTGCATACCAATAAAGTCTGCCTAACAAGCCAAGCGGTCTGAAAGTAGCGGTTTGTCTAAGGTTTTGCTTATCGTCAATTTTAAATTCTAACCATGCCTCCCCAGGCAGTTTCATTTCAGCAAACAAAAGTAGCCTTTTTTCTTTTTTATCTGCCAACATAACTCGCCAAAAATCAAGGGCATCACCCGATGTTATTTGAGTGTCACTTTTTCTTCCTCTTCGCATTCCTACACCGCCTGCAAGTTGATCGATAAAACCTCTGAGTTCCCAAAGCCAAGTGCCATAATACCAACCTGTTTTACCCCCTATAGCCCATATTTTGTCTATTGAGGTCTGCTCATTATCGACCTTCATGATACGAATATCCTTAAAACATCCATTAGTGGGAACTTTAATATATTTAGAAAAACCTTCACTGAATATATCACTTGTTTGTGCATCTCTCCAGCTTGAAACTACTTGATTTTGTTCAATTCTGTCAAATGCCATTTCTATGGCTGCTTCATATTTAATGGGTTTTATGCCAAGCAAGTTTGTCAAGTTATTGGGTTTACAGGTTACATCAACTTTCATGCTGTTTACCAAATTCTTGGCAAGTGAGTAGGAAGTAGCTGTAACAAAATATAGCCAGTAAGAAGAAATTCGGGGAGTCATTACGGGTACAATAATTATACGCCGCTTTAAGCCACGTTTTTTGGCAAAGAGCAAGAGCATTTGTTCATAACTCAACACATCAGGACCGCCGATATCATAGCTGTTATGGTAGGTTTCCGTTTTGCCAATCACCCCGATTAAAAATTCTATCACATTACGAATACCTATCGGCTGACATTTTGTTTTTAGCCATTGAGGTGTTATCATAAATGGCAATTTTTCTACCAAATCCCGAATAATTTCAAAAGATGCGCTGCCCGAACCTACAATTATACCCGCCCTCAGTGTGGTAAGCGCGAAATTAGCCCCTGATAAAACCGTTTCTACATTTTTTCGAGAGGATAAATGTTTTGACAACTCATCCGCATTGCTAATTCCGCTAAGGTAAATAACCTGTTTTGCAGTCGTCTGTTCCATGCAATTTTTGAAATTAGTGGCGCATATCTCCTCCATATCTTCAAAATCACCCATTTCGGTTGACATAGAATGAATGAGATAATATGCAACATCTATATCATTTGGAATCTGTTGTAAACTTTCTTTGTGTAGAAAATCAGCCTCAATTATCCGTAGATTTTGACCTGAATAGTTTCTCTTATTAAATCTATTTTTATCTCTTACACAGCAAATTACCTCATGCCCATTCGCTAGCAAAACAGGCAATAGCCTTTGTCCAATATATCCTGTTACACCTGTTAGCAGAATTTTCATAAGTTGTATGTTATATTTTTAGCGTAGAAATGTTTTTATCTACGGCTAATTGTTTGAAAAAAATGCTTGTTGTAAAAAAAATAAGCTTCCTTGCCATCGTTTTTTCGTTCAAGCACAAAAAAGCGATGAGACAGGGAAAGTATCGGATATTTTTACTCGTATTTTATACCTATAATACAGCAGGTCTCAAGCTTTGTGCGCAACAAAGTCATTTAGCCCTAAACTTTCTGATTCATTTTACACAAGTTATGCTTATTTAAACTTTACTCAACCACAAACGTCTATAGGTTCTATTTTTGTCATAGTCATTTGCTTGTTTTTCAATATTAAATGCTCTGTTTTCTCTGGGGTCATTGCCCACACCTGCTAAATACGCCCAATTTCCCCAGTTACTACATACATCATAGTCCATTAACTGTTCTTCAAAATAAGCAGCACCATAACGCCAATCTAATTGTAACTCATTGCATAAATAGCTTGCAACATTTTGTCTGCCTCTGTTACTCATAAAACCCGTAAGTTTGAGTTCAATCATATTTGCATCAATAAAGTCGTTGCCTGTTTGCCCATTTTTCCACATCTCGAACCGTCTTCCATGATGCTTCTTCAACTTTACATTTTCGCCTTTAATACCTTGTTGCAGAAAGAACAGATGTTTGTATTTTTGCATGATAAAGCTAAAATAATCCCGCCAAATCAGCTCAAATACCAACCAATAAGTTGATTCATTTGCAGCATATTGCTTTTCATATCTTTTTATCTCATCATATATAGCCCTTGCCGATATGCAGCCCAAACTTAACCAAGCGGAAAACTTAGAAGAATAATTTTCGCCAACCATTCCATTTCGGGTTTCTTTGTAGGTTGAAATGGCTTTTGTATCAAATAGATACGCATTTAGCCGCTTATATCCTTGCGTTTCGCCGCCTTCAAATCTAATCGCTGCTCGGCTGTCAATATTGCTATTTTCTAAGCCTAATGCTTCTATCCTCGGCAAATTTAGGGCATCAATTTGGGGAGATTTGATAGATTTGGGTTTCGCAAATACTTTCCTAATACTTGATTCTTTTTCAACTTGTTTCCTAAAATTGGTGAATATATCAGGAATATATTTTATGGAAAATGGTAAATCTTGTGGGTGATATAAGGTACTTGTGCTAAATGTTTGTAATGCACAGTCTATTTTCCACAAAGCTTTTTCAAGTAAATCTTGTGTTTGTATTTCTTCATAAGCGACTTCTTTTTTTGCAAACACTTTTTGAACGCCAAATTTTTTGGCTAATTCTGTGATTTCAATTTCTGGCTTTCCTTTTACAGTAATCAAACCCGAACCCATTGCCCTAAGGTTTTTGTCTAAATCAAGCAAAGATTCTAATAAAAACTGCGCCCTAAAGTTTCCCGTTTTCTTAAATCCAAATTCAGTGATTTCGAAATGGTTGTCATCAAAACAATAGACAGGAATAATTTCGTCACTTTGTGCGATTGCTTGCACCAAGGTTTCGTTGTCATGCAAGCGCAAATCCGTTTTAAACCATACGATACTTCTTTTCATTGTTTATAATTCGTTGATATTTGAAAGATAATATTCAGCTTGTTGTAATATTTCTATTTTTGCATTAGCCTCCATTTTGTGCCAAACGTTGTACATCATGCCTATACGAGGATTTTTAGCGAGTTTTTCTTCATGCCTGGCATAAAAGTTCCAATACAAACTATTAAAAGGACAGGCTTTGTCTCCTATTTTTTTT
>JAAFHL010000424.1:4042-4533 GCA_013298365.1 Bacteroidota bacterium
CCTTATCATAATGGCAACCCGTACAATAGGAACTCATTTTATGAATATAAGTGGCAGAACTTACATAAGGTTTTGTACCCACAATTCCGCCGTCTGCAAACTGACTCATACCTCTTGTGTTAGTAATTTCTACCCACTCTATCGCATCAATGTAAATACCTAAATACCACGCATCAACGGCATCAGGATGTACGCCAGCCAATAATGCAAAATTCCCCGTAATCATTAAACGTTGTATATGATGCGCATACGCAAAGTGAAGGGACTGTTGAATGGCATTTTTTAGGCAATTCATTTTGGTTTTACCTGTCCAAAACCATTGTGGCAAGGCTGCTGTGAGTTCAAAATAATTGAGGGTAGCATATTCAGGCATTTTTAGCCAATAAATCCCCCGCATGTATTCTCTCCAACCAATAATTTGTCTCACAAAACCTTCTAATTGATTATACGCAATTTGGTCTGGTTTTGTAACGTAGGCTTCAATGGCTTTA
>JAAFHL010000425.1 GCA_013298365.1 Bacteroidota bacterium
CTTTTTTCAAATTGAAACCCAAAAAATAGATGGTTACAATGGGTAAAGGCACATTTATATCTTCCTCTTCTGTGTTCTTTTTGTCTTTATCATTGGGTATTGTATCTAATTTTTGATAGTTTTCTGCCAAATATCGCCGAAATCGCATGATATCGAACAACTTTTTTGCCTTTTGCAGTTCTATCAAAACTTTTTTATAAGTTCCGTCTTTCGTTTTTATAACTGCCTTAAAGTCTAAACGAAAAATAGTAAGCATATGACTCTCCACCTCCGCAATCGTTTCTTGCGGCTGCACAGATATGCTCACGATGTCTTCGCTCATGATAGTAGCCAATAACTCTTGTGCTATTTCTATATCTTCGAGCAAATATTTGAAAACACTATCATATATCGGATTTGCAATTATCATTTGGCAAATATACGTTTTTTTTACTTATTTTTGGGAAATAACCCCCATTTTCTCAAATTTTGCAATTCTTTCTGCCACCAAAGTATCTGTTGCAAGGGACGAAAGTTCGGAAATTGCAGCAAGAATTTGTGTTTTCACATTGGCAAAAGCAGTTGCAGGCTCGTAATGTGCGCCACCCAAAGGCTCTGAAATCACGCCATCTATCAAACCCAGTTCCAAATTGTCTTGTGGCGCAAGTTTTAAGGCTTCGGCAGCCACTTCTTTTTTCTCCCAAGTGCGCCATAAAATACTCGAACAAGATTCAGGCGAAATGACCGAATACCAAGTATTTTCTAATTGATACACTCGATTTCCTACGCCAATTCCCAATGCGCCGCCTGATGCACCTTCTCCAATAATGACACAAATGATGGGCGTTTTTAAAACCGCCATCTCCATCAAATTACGGGCAATTGCTTCCCCTTGTCCTCTTTCTTCCGCCTCTAAACCAGGGTATGCGCCAGGCGTGTCTATCAAAGTTACGACAGGAATTTGAAATTTCTCTGCTAACTTCATCAATCTCAATGCTTTGCGGTAGCCTTCAGGATTGGGCATACCAAAATTACGGTATTGGCGTGATTTCAAATCCCTGCCTTTTTGTTGTCCAATAAACATGACAGAATAACCGTCTATTTTGCCCAAACCGCCCACCATTGCCTTGTCGTCTTTCACATTTCTATCCCCAAACAGCTCCACAAAATCGGTAGCGATATTTTCGATGTAATCTAAGGTATAAGGACGCTCTGGGTGACGAGAAATTTGGACACGCTGCCAGCGAGTAAGTTTCTCATAAATGCTCACTTTTAGCTCTGCTATGTTTTTTTCGAGTGCCTGCATTGCCTCACTCATATTTACTTTATTGTCAGCCGAAATTTTTTGCATCTCCTCCAAACGTTGTTGAAGGTCATAAATCGGACGCTCAAAATCGAAAATTTGTTTATTTATTGTTGCCATGATGAAAAAAGTAAATAAAGCTGTCAAATCCTGAAGACTTGGCAGCTTTGCGATTAATTAGGAATGTTTAGAAACCATAAAACGAATCAAATCGAAGCCTGTATCCCAAGCATTTGGGCGTAGCAAATCGAACACAAAGTTAAGCGATTTTTCTACTGCAGCGTCAGTGCGCTCAAAATCAGGGCTTTTGTCATTTAGCCAAAAACGAAATAACAAAATGCTTGTCCCCCAAAGTACTTCATTGTATTTGCTCGAAATCCAAAAACGTTCTGCAATTTCCTCGCCCATTGCCTCGTTGAGAATGGGTTTTAAGGTTTCTTTGAATGGCTCATAAATATGAAGTAGATAGGGAGGAGCGGTTGCCAAGGCTTGTTTTGCTACAAACTTTAACACACGTCCACCAACGGGAATAAAATCAATGGCTTTTACCAAAAAAGGTTTTTGTTTTTCCAAAAAAGCGATAAAACTTCGATGATATTTCAATACTTCAAACCAGGTATAATATACAGCCAAGATTTTTTCTAAACCACTGTATTGACGAAAAGCTGCATCATTTTGAAGTTTATCCCTTGTTTCCTCAAAATAAGAAAGGAAAATATCTTTCTCTAACGCCTCAAAATCGGCAAAAAGATGATAAAAATCTTTCTCTATAAGATTGATACTTTCTACAAATTTGCGGACCGAAGCAGGTCTTTTGCCTTGAGACAAGACAAAAACAGTATATTCTTTGCGTAATAGTTGTTTACATTCCATAAATTTTCAGTATTTTTAATAAATAAACACAAAAAAGTAGTTTTTTAGCGATGAATAAGCTTTTATTGGTAAAATATCAGGCATCTTATCGTTTACACCTTGTTGTAGCATACGTTTTAGCTTGTGTCAAAGCATAGCAACACAAGCTAAAACATCTTGATACACTTGTATCTAAAACGTGTCAGGTTTTTGAAACCTGACACGTTTTTTACGCTAAAATGAAAGATTTCATTATTTTCGATACAAAGGTAAGCATTTTTTGAAAGATTGTAGCAGAAAAATATTTGCACAAAAAATGCCGCAGACAACTTATATCTGCGGCATCGTTTTATGGTTTTGTTGTTGGATTAATACACATTGATGCGTTTTATAATGCTTGTATTATTTGTATTTAGTTGCAAATAATATGTACCCGAAGGATATTGAGACACATCTATTTGCGTTACTTGTGGCTCTTTTGAAGCTTGCAAAATACGTGTTTCCATCATTTGTCCCAAAGGATTAAACAAACGTAACTCTATTTTTGCCTCATCTTCTACATGGAAATTGATGTTAATGACATCGTCCGTAGGATTAGGATATGCTTCCATATAAATAGATTTCAAGTCTCCATCTTTACGCAATTCTACTTTTTCGCTATACTTAAATGTGCCATCTATATCCACCATTTTGAGGCGGTAGAAGATTTTGTCTTGCGAATAATTGGCAAGTCCTGCATCTAAATATTCATAATTTTTATTGACATCACTTTGTTCAGCGGCTTCTATTGTGCTTATCATTTGGAAAGTGTAGCCATTGTCTAATGAGCGTTCCAAGCCAAAATAATCGCTGTTGATTTCTTTGCTTGTTGTCCATTTAACCAAACCATCAATGTCTCTCCATTCTGCGGTAAGCGAAAGTAATTCTATGGGGAATGTACTGCTACCTTGTTCATAGCCCGCATAAACAGTACGCATATTTGCCAAAGGTACTAAGTTTTTGATAGTATCTGTGTACATGTAATTTTTCCCTGAAACGAAGATGATTTTGGCGGGATTCACATCGCTATCGGTTGAGTCATTTACGTTTGCGTTTGCGTTGTAGTTTGTAAAGTTACATGTTGGACAGTTTACAGGACTGCTTTCAAATGCAATGAAATATTTGCCATTTGTTGCCAAATTTCTGAAAACATACGCACCATCTTCTACGGAATAACTTGTGCGCATAACGGCAGGTGGATTTGTCAAAGCATTAAGTAACAATACGGTAACATCTCCCATTTCGGCATCTATTGGCGACATTGGATTGTTTGGGTCTTGATTGTTTCTAAAACCATCAGCCGTAGTTGCTTGATTTGGTACACCATCTTTAAAGGTAATGCCTCTTATTGCTGCGGAAGGAACAAAGCCAATATCAGCTCCTTCTTTTGACTCACCAAGTGCTATCGTGTAAGGTCCTGCATTCAAAAATACGGTATCTACATCGCTGTCTATGGCATCGTTTGCACCTATATTTCTGGGAGAAACACGATTGAAAAGCGGCAAAGTAGCAAAGCGCAAGAAATAGGTAGCAGGAGGAATATTGTTGAAAATATATTTTCCTTCGGCATTTGTTACAGCCGTTGCCAATAATTTGTTATTACCTGCATTGTACAAGCTTACACTTACCCCTGATACGGGTTTTTCGCCTGCATCTTGAAGTCCATTTCTATTGGTAGTTGTCGTAAATCCTTGGTAGTCTGTCCATGCGTAGCCAAACAAAGAAGAAGGAATAGGGCTGCCAATTCCACCGTCAATGCTAAGGTTTACTTCGGCAGCATTTAAGCTCAAGGTATCTACCATACCCAATGTATTTGCATCATTGTCTAAGCTATCACTTGTTGCATTTTGCAAGGTAAAACGTGCGCCTGTAGGAATAGAAACGAAACCTGTGATATAGTCGCCAGGGAAAAGATTGGGGAAATAGTAGTTGCCTTTTTCATCTGCAATCGTACTTACTACTTCATTTCCACCCCCATCAAACAGTTTTACGGTTACCCCTGCTGCTCCTTTTTCTGTAACATCTTGAAGCCCATTATTATTGGTATCAAACCATACATAATTGCCCAAAGCACCTGTGTTTTCAGCATAAATACCTGCATCTATATCTATTTTTGTAGCACCCGTGGTAATGGTAAATGCACTCGAAATACCTGTATTTGGGCTTACATCTGAGTCCGTCAAATCATTTCCCCCTCTGTTTTTGGGCGAAAACTTATAATCAGCAGGCAGATTGCTAAATCCTACAGAATAGGTATTTGCTAGAATGCCCGAAAAAGCATAATATCCTCTATTATCTGTAGTGGTAATTTGTAAAACGGTGTTCGTAATGCTATACAAGGTAACGGT
>JAAFHL010000426.1 GCA_013298365.1 Bacteroidota bacterium
GAGGTCTTTTTTGCCGAAAGACAAGGCGATATTTTGGGCAGCAAAGCGGTATGGCTGCGAAATCTTACTGAACAAAAAACGATTTTCATTTTATCGAATACGATTGACGGCGATATAAATGAGCTTAAAGATTTGATAATCAATAATTAAATTCCCATTTTCAATTTATCAACATGCACTACATTCAAACCATTTTCATCTTATTATTTCTGCTGATTTCGGCACAAAAAGCTAAGACACAGCCTTTTACTTTTGAGAATAAGGGCAAAATACAAAACCTACAAGAACGCATGACCTTGAAAAAAGTCAATGGCATGTGTATGCAAATCTACCGAAATGGCAATTTAGATACGACAATTTTAATGGGTTACGCAGATAGGGAGCAAAAAGTAAAAGTAAATGAGCATACTTTGTTCCAAATCGGGGCAATGAGTATTGCGATTGGTAATTTTGTTTTGCTCAAAGCGGTTGCGCAAGGAAAAGTAAAATTAGAAAATGATGTGAATGATTATCTTCGTTCTTGGAAATTGCAAACGCCTCAAAATCAAGTTGTAACGGTAGAACAAATTGCGATGCACAGTTGTAATTTTGCAGAAAAAGATAAGCCAAAAGGATATAAAATAGGGAAAAAAGTGCCTACCCTTTTGCAAATGTTGAAAGGTGAAAAACCGAGCATGTACAAAGCCATTAAATTATTGCCTGGTGAAAATTTATATAGTTTTGACGGCTATTCCTCACCTTTGCTTTTGCAACAATTATTGGAAGATATTTATCAAATGTCTTACGCACAAATCGTTGAAAAAGAAGTGTTTGAGCCTTTGGGCATGAAGGAAACTTTTGTTCAATTAGTGCTTTCTCCTGAACAAAAAAAGATAGCAGCCACAGGCTACACACACGAAGGAAAAAGGGTAAAAGGGGATTATCGCCAATACCCTGAAGCGATTTCTTCGGGTATTTGGAGTACGACCTCTGATTATGCAAAATTTGTTTTACATCTTTATGCTGCCGCAAAAGGAGAAAATAATACATTGATTAGCAAAGAATTAGCTTTAAAAGCGATACAAATGGAAGTAGGAAAAAAACGAGCATTACTGTTTGGCGTAGGTGATAGTGAGAATAATTATTTGGGTGGTGCAAGTTATGGTTTTCGCACGCAATTTGAAGGAAATGTTAAAATCCAGAACTTGGTGGTTGTCTTTTTAAATTCGCATGAAAATTGGCAATTTTTGAATATAGATATGTTATCGGCAGCATTCAAATATATTGAACAAAAAAATCAACAAAAATAAAATATGTTATACAAAATACTTTTCACTTGTCTTAGCATATTGCTATTCGCGCCCAAAGCGGAATTTAAGCAGCTAAAAAATGAGTTTAGCAAAGCGAATGAGGCGGAAGAAATCATTGTTTTTACGCAAAAAAAGGATATAACATTTGCAGAAAAAACCTTGCCAAAACTTCAAATATTTTGTAAAGAAAAGAATATCAAACTATTAGCAAGTGATATTAATAATGGCTTGCCCGAAGAAATTACCACAACGCCTTGTATTATTTTCCAAAATAGCAAAGGACGCAGCATTTTTAGTGGACGTTATACAGATTGGGAAAGTTTGGTTAATTTCATTCGTAGCAGTCGTTTTTTGCCTATCGAAAAGGCGGAAAAAGATTGCAGAACTGATGTTTTTTGCTGTAAAAATGGCAGAACAAGCCTATTTTCTTTGCTCAAAATTACCGATTTAACAGGAAATGTACCTAAAAATTTTGACCAAAATAATTTTCAAATCTCTATAAATCAACAATTTGAGAAAAGTTTTCAACAATTTAAAAAGGTAGAAAATGCTTGCAAACTTAAAACAGACAGGGCATTCTATATGGATATATATCCTTATCGAGACAAAAAAGGCATATATTATTTCAATGTGGCTTTGTATTCGCAGTTTAGTTGTATTGTGCCTGTGTTTGAAAACAAGGAAATTGTTTTGCAAAATACAGATTTACAGGCACTTGTAAAAGATGCTACCATTTTATTAGAAAAAGAAATTTTTCAACAATTAGCAAATTCGCAAATCGGCGATGCGGTGAGTTTCGTGGGAAGTGAAGTTCCTGTAAATGATTGGGAAACATTAGGTTTTGGTTTACCTAAGATGACGGAAAATGCTGTAATTCAATCTAATACAACAATTGAGATGCCTTTGAATTTTAACTACGGAGGTGCAATTAATTCCGAAATTCCTGTCTTGCAATTTCGCTTTTTTTTGCCGCTTGATAGGTATGTTGGAGAAATAAAAAAAATAAGTGGAAGCATGAAAATGCTTGATAATCAGCATATTTCAAGTGGCTATTTTGAGTCAGAAATGCTTTCCTTGACGATGGGAAATGCAGATTTTGACCACAAAATTCATGAAAAATACATCAAAGTTCCTAAATATCCGAAGGCTTCTTTTTATTTTGAAAAGATAAGCTTGCCCAAACCTTTCACCATAAATGAAACGCTAAATGTGCCGATAACGGGAAAAATGGATTTTATGGGAAAAGTAATTCCCTTAACAGTAAATGCTGTTTTTACACCTGAAATAAATGAAAATCAAGCATTTGTATTGAAAGTAAGTTGCCGATTTAGCCTCAATATTACTGAAAACTATGGTATCAAAGGACCTGATGGACCGAAAAATGCTTCGGAAAATATGGATTTTTTGATGAACTTTGTTTTGGTTCACGCAGATTAACACAGATTTTACAATTCATAATTTATACAACAATGACAAACAAACACATTTTTTTCATTTGCAGCTTGGCTGCTACTTTTCTCTTTGCTTTTACGCAAATTGAGTTAAAAACCGCAAAAGCACCTGGAACACTACAATTTGTGGGTGACGCAGGACAGGCTACTACTTTTACGGTAAAAGACTGGGCTTTTACCAAAGTGGAAATGAGGGACGAAAACCCTGAAAATATTTATGCCGAAATAGAAATGGAAACCTCATCTATTGATGCTTCTTGGACAGAATTGGTGGCAAGTGTGAAGAAAAAGCCTGATTATTTTCATGTAAAATCTTTTCCGAAGGCAAGTGCTGTAATAAATGGGGCAAAGAAAAATGAAGATGGCACTTATACCACAACTGCACAAGTTACAATTAAAAAAATTACCAAACCTGTGTTGCTCACTTTTTCTATTTCGAGCGAAAAACCATACAAAGTAAAAGGTACAGGAACAATTACTCGTCAAGATTTTGATTTTAATGGCGGCGGACCCAAAGATGAAGTGCCTGTGATGTTTGAGGCGGAATTGCTTTTGAAGTAAGGAAAAAGGGCTAACACCGTTTGACGGTTTTAGCCCTTTTGTTTTTATCGTACTTCGATTCTCCAGAATCGAAGTTACTAAGCGATAAAACGACAGAAAATCCTTTTATGGTCTAATGTAAATAGACTTTTTTGTTGTTGGCGATTCTGGAGAATCGCCACTACGTAACGCCAGTCGCAACTTACATTAATTATTGTCTAATTTAGCAAAACGCTCAATTCTCAACTCCTTCTTACCCATTCATCGAAAGCAAAAACTCTTGATTATCAAGCGTATTTCTCATTCTATCTAATAGGAACTCCATAGATTCGATAGAATTCATGTCAGAAAGATATTTACGCAAAATCCACATACGGCGCAAATCTCGGCTGCTCATCAACAAATCCTCACGTCTTGTACCTGATGCAACCACATCTATTGCAGGATAAATACGGCGATTTGAGAGTTTTCTATCAAGTTGAAGCTCCATATTTCCTGTACCTTTAAATTCCTCAAAGATAACCTCGTCCATTTTGCTGCCTGTTTCTATCAAAGCAGTAGCCAAAATTGTAAGCGAACCGCCATTTTCGATTTTACGAGCCGCCCCAAAGAAGCGTTTCGGCTTGTGAAGCGCATTTGAATCCACCCCACCTGAAAGGATTTTGCCCGAAACAGGCATTACCGCATTGTGCGCACGTGCCAAACGAGTGATAGAATCCAACAAAATCACGACATCATGCCCACATTCTACCAATCTTTTTGCTTTTTCCAACACAATGTTAGCTACATAAACATGATGCTCAGCAGGTTCGTCAAAAGTAGAAGCAACAACCTCTGCGTTTACATTTCTTTGCATATCTGTAACCTCCTCGGGACGTTCATCTATGAGCAAAATAATCAAATATACTTCGGGGTGATTGCGTGCAATGGCATTTGCAATTTGTTGGAGCAAAAAGGTTTTACCTGTCTTAGGTTGTGCCACAATTAAGCCCCTTTGTCCCTTTCCGATTGGTGAAAACAAGTCTAATATGCGCATGGAAAGGTCTTCTCTATGCGCTCTATCTACAATATTAAATTTTTCTTGCGGGAAAAGCGGCGTAAGATGCTCAAAAGCAATCCTATCTCTCACCTCTTCCACAGGACGACCGTTGATGGTTTCTACTTTTAACAAAGCAAAATAACGTTCGCCTTCTTTCGGGGGGCGTATTAAACCATATACTGTATCGCCAATTCGCAAGC
>JAAFHL010000427.1:0-1380 GCA_013298365.1 Bacteroidota bacterium
TACCCAAAGGTGTGTACCAAAGCCCTCGATTGTAGGCAACTGCCATCAATTTTATGGCGGCATTTGGGTCGGTTGCATTATTGAAAAAGTCTTTTGGATTCCAGCCTTTGCTCACTTCCCAGTATTTTACCGAAAAAATATCATAATAGGCTTTGCTCAAAGCGGCTGTTTCGTAGTTATGATTGCCAATTAAGTTGCTATGTTGTCCCACAGGAAAACGTTGTGGATACATATTTGTCAATTCTCCGTATGCAGAAAGGTTTTCGATTTGAAAACAGCCATCTCCCAAAGATGAGGACTGATACGTAAATGGAAAGGGGCTATTTGCTGGTGCAGCTTGTATAGTTGCATCACAACCACAAAAAGATTCTTTGAAAGCGGTTGCAAAATAAAAGTCGGCAGGAATCTTATCTGTTTTGGCTATATTGCGAAATAAATGGGCTGCATGTGCATTTGCAATCGCCCAATTCATACGGTTTGTAGGAATATACGCATCTACCGAAACACCCCAAACAGCATGAATACGCCCTTGTCCAATCTTAATTTCGCCCATCGGGATATAGTTCAATGAGTCAAAATAAAAAGTATTAGGTGCGGAACAATTAATGGTTGTTGTGCTACCGCCGCCGCCACCACTTGTGCTACACGCATTTGTCGAGAAAGTAGTAACATTGCTATATGCACTTGTCAAATTACCACAAATCCCTTGTACTTTGATGTCATAGTTTGTGCCACACGTCAAATTGCTGAAAGTATAGCTATTTGTTGCAGCACTTAGGCTTGTCCAAGTACTTGCTGTACTGATTTTATATTGCAAATTATAGCTATTTGCCCCTGTATTTGACCAAGTAACCTGAGTGTTTGTAGCTGTTTGCGTAGCGATGATATTGGTAGGGATACTACAAACCGTTGTGCCGCCACCGCTTGTATTGCCGGCGTTGCAAAATACTTGATTTAAGGTATCTGCTAAGGGAGTGCCTGCAATAATGCCCGAACCTACGCTTGTTTCCAAATAATCGCCTGTTATTTCCCAGATAATTGCCCCACGAAGGTTGTTATTTTTGATATAATTGGCTTTTAAAGCAATAGATTGCTTGTTATCATAAGAAACGAAGGTTTTCAGTGTTCCATTTCCTGTAAGATAAGGCACTTGTGCTGTATTGTCCCAATTATTGCCAAATAGAGACATATTTGCCATAATATTATAGTAAGAAGGCGTTCCATCATCTAATTGAAAGGTAATATTATCGGCAGTACCTGTACTTGCTACATGTAAACCAGGATTTCCTACTGTTTTGGCTGAACGTCCATAAAAAGCCACCCCTGCGGCAATTTTATTTGCAGGAACGCCATAATTTGTTTGTAAATAAAAAACAGCAC
>JAAFHL010000427.1:1390-4517 GCA_013298365.1 Bacteroidota bacterium
GCACTGTTCAAATTAAAGGTAGGGTCGCCTTGTGCAGGGGCATATAATGGGGAATTGTGATTTGTTGTTGCATCCCAAGCTCCAAAAAAATCATAACTCATTACGTTTATAATGTCCAAAATATTTTTGACATTGTTCCACTCCACATTCGCCATATTTGCCTGTGAAGCCCCAACTGCCGCCGTCAAAAGATAAGTCTTACCTGTAACTGCTTGATAAGCCGTCAAAGAATCTCTAATTTGTTGGAGAAACAGTGTATAGTTTTGCTTATCCGCAATCGTACCATTATGAGGTGTATAACCAGGATATTCCCAATCTATATCAATCCCATCAAGCCCATACGTTTGTACCAATTCTTTACATGAACTTGCAAAAGTCGCTCTTTTTGTGGCACTTGCCGCAATCGCAGGAAAATCATCTGAAAGTGTCCAACCCCCAACAGAAATGAGGATTTTTACCCCTGCTACATGTGCTTTTCCCACGATAGACTGACTTGTGATATGTGTAGCAGGCGACGTTTGCCAATTAAAAGGACCTAACAGCAAGTTATCATCTGCCCAGGAATCTGTACTAATAATCGTACCATCAGGATTGGGCTTAAAAAAAGCATAATTTATGATAGAATATTTGCTATAATCAATCGTAATTGGATTGACTAATTTTGCTCTATCATACCATTGCCAGTTAGGATAGTAGCCAATAACTTCTTTGCAAGGCTGTG
The DNA here is from genome assembly GCA_013298365.1 of Bacteroidota bacterium. Taxonomy (GTDB): domain Bacteria; phylum Bacteroidota; class Bacteroidia; order J057; family J057; genus JAAFHL01. The sequence goes on from JAAFHL010000427.1 coordinate 2,112, forward strand.
CAGCAAGTAGAAGCGGAAGGAACGAAAGAAAGAAGAAAAGTTTTCTTATCATAAAAAATGTTCGTTTTAATTATTTTATGTTGTCGAATAATCTTGGTGCAAAAATATGTTTTTATAGCAAGATAAGCAAGTTAAATATGTATTTTTAAGTGGGTTTAATAGGATTTAACTGCGTAAGTTGTTGGTTATTAATTATATAAAACAAAAGGTGTGAAAATAGACGAAACCAGTATTACTCTTATAAATTAGCTATTACAAAAATCTACCCCTCGACAATATGCCATTTATGGGATTGTTCATATATGATTTTGTCTGCAGAAAGCCGTTGTATGCGAGAACAGTTTGAAGTTAATGGAAGGATAATTTTACCTTTAAAATTGATACATCCTTGTTTATTTCCTAACTGTATAATTAATATTTTGTATTCTTTTGAACAATGAAAAATTGAGAGTTTTTTCTCTTTTAGGATAAAAACATTGGATTCAAGATGAAAAATAATCCCATTCTCCTCTGCCTCTATGAGATAAGCAAAGGCGTTTTCGTGTAGGGAAAGATGTGTATATTGACATGGTAAAACCATTTTGTAGCTGTTTTGTGTCAAAATAGCTAAACCATATTTATCATTTTGTTGTAAAATAACATAAGGAGAGGCTTCTTGTACGGCAATAGATTGAAATTGATAATGGCTAATTGCTTGGAAATTACTGTCCAAAATAGCCCATTTATTGTTTTTTAGCCCTTTGTAAAAAAGACCTTTCGGTTCTAATGCAACAATAGAATCAGATTGAAGGTAAGCCGAAAACATTGTAGGCTTTTGTGTTTTGTAGTACAAATATTCGCTCAGCTTTTCCCTAGAATTGAAACGAAAAGGCTCAATTATTTCGCTTTTCAAATTGATAACCCCCCATTTACCGTATTTCTTTACCGCAAAAGTATGTTCATCTATCGCATTAAAACTCGTTTCATCATAGAAGTGTGGCATAATTATTTTACCTTTTTTATTATAAATACCTATTAAGCCATTTTCTACTGCTCGGTAATAATTGTATAGGGGAGAAATTCCTGTATATTTTAGGTCAAAAAGTAGGTTTCCATTTTTGTCTAATAAGCCACACTTATTTTTTTTCCAAACTTCTAAGCTTTGGTTTTCTGCGGTATAATTTGCCGCATCCCAATTCTCAACAGCCAATTTTCCCTTACTTATGTGATAAAGATGTTTGAGTTTCTGGGAAGGTGACTCTGCTAAGATGAAAGGCTCATACACATTTATTTCTTCAAAAACGATAGGAAGAATTGTTTTTCCTGCCCAATTTGCAATGCCTTTTTTTTCATCAAGCCTAATCAAAATCAAGGAATCAGATGCCATTGCGATTTCGTTATATTTGCAAGGTAAAATTATTGCCCCCATGTTATTTATAAGCCCCTGCTTTTTATTATTGGAAACTATCCATAGTTTTCCTGTGTTATCAAAGGGAGATATTGAGCGAAAATGTGTATCAAATAAAAAATGTCCTTCTTTTGTGCGAATTTCTGTTTTATTTTTGTGTTTCAATAAGAAAAAAAAAGTATTTTCCCATTCATTGACGATTTCTATTGTATCATATTGAAAAGGAATAATCGTTTTTCCCTTTAATGTTTCAATCCCCCATTTTCCTTTTCTTTTTGCTTTTATAATATTTAAGTGCCTGGCATCTACCTTTTTATCTATATCTTCATAAACGATTGCTTTTACAATTTCCCCTTTTGCGTTTATAAGTCCGACTTTGTTATCTATGCACACTTTCCAGTAAAGTCCTTGCACAATCTCCTCAATACTGTCGTAGATATGCGGCACAATTTCCGTTCCTGCACTGTCATATAATCCCCATTTTCCTGCTTTTTGTGCCATATTCAAAAAATCCAGTGTATGAATAATCGTGTCTTGTTCGCAAGAGATGATTTCCTTTTTTCTTGTATCCCAAATCCCATATTTATCGTCTTTCTTTACGATAATATGATGATAATTTCTTTTTGAAATTTGGGCATCATCATATTTTTCAGGAGAAAAAAGAACGCCATTTTTATCACAAATTATATATTTTTCTGCTTGTTTTGCTATCAAAATCCCATTAGGAAAACGGCTGCTGCAATCAAAACCATCAACATTTCTATTCGGCACAAAGTAATCACATTCAGCATAATAGATTTTGTCATATTCGCAAGGCAGTACAATTTCCCCCATCATATTTATGCAGCCCCATTTACTGCCTTTCTTCGTACTGAGTATATTTTTATGGGTTTCTCGTAGGAAATTATATTCGCAAGCAATGATTTCTTTGCCTGTTGAATCTATTATACCATATTTATAGGCATCATCTGCTACTATGGCAAAGCCATTGTTGAGGGCAAAAACTTCTTTATAGGCTT
>JAAFHL010000428.1 GCA_013298365.1 Bacteroidota bacterium
ATATTATGAAAAAAGTCCAGTTAATTGTAGGCATTTTCACGCTTAGTTGTTTGTTTGCATGTAGCAAAAATACCCCAGAATCGGCGGTAAATGTGGAATTTGCGCCCAAAGATAGTTCAATTTCTGTCGAAACAAAAATTGAAAGTCCTATTCTACCTGCGAAAAAAAGCATTTTGCAGCGAATCGCTACTTTTTTTAAACAAGAAAAAAAAGAAGATACCAAGGTTTTGGCTGCTACACCAGTGGATACAATGTTGAATAACATTGTACAGGATAGTGTTTTACCAACTTTGGCAGAAAAACCTTTTGAAATGCCTTTGATGTCTTTAAGCGGTTTGATGTGGTCTTTGAGTCAAGCACCTAAGCCTTTTTCCATTCCTGCTACAGAGCCTACTGCCATAGAATTGCCGCAAGGAACGCAAATTCTGATTCCACAAGGGGCGTTTATGATTGAGGAAACCGAAGAACCTGTCAATGGAAATGTGTTAGTGATTGCGCAGGAATATTTGGGGATAAAAGAGATGCTACGTGCTAATTTAAGCACAATGTCGCCCGAAGGCATGTTGGAAACAGGCGGTATGTTGTATGTTGAAGCCATGTATGAGGGCAGAAGATGCGTTTTGCGCAAAGACAAAAGCCTACAAATTTTAATTCCTACGCAAGGACGCAAAAAAGACAAGGATATGCAATTGTTTTCGGGAGGAAGAGACGAAAATGGGCAAATGTCTTGGGATTTATTAGCTCCTGACGAGTTTTTTAAACAAGATACTTTGGTGCGTACCTCATTATCTACGATGGATTCTTTTTTGCAATTTGTCAAAAAATCGGTAGCAGACATAAAGCATTTCTCTTGGGCAAAAGTAGGCAAACCTATCGTACAATTTAAACGGATTTCGGCAAGGGGAAGCGAGTTTGCCAGCAATGAAATGGCTACGGAATGTCCGAAAAGTTTTTTTTCTTTGAATAGTTTTCAAGTAAAATATTGTGATGTGAACTATGAAAAGGGCAAAAAAAGAACAGATACGATTGTTTCTTTCTACAAAAAAACAGAAAAGCCTTTTAATTTTCATCTCAAAGTACAAGCAGATTTGGTTACAGGCAAGCTCATTTCGCCCCGCTATGCCGACCATTTTGCGGGCATTCCTACACCGATAGCGATGCAAATGGCTCGCCTCATTCGTAAGCAAAAATGGACACCAGGTGAAAATGAAGTAGATTTTGAGGTTTTTATTTCGGAAAAATATAAGCAAAAAATAGACGAAAAATATGGAAAACGTTTGATAGAAGGGGATTGCGAGCAAGAATATCGTAACAATTACGCTATGTATGTGAAAAATTATAAGCCCATTGTTTCTTATTATTCACCTACCCGAATGTCGGCATATCAGCAAATGCGAAACTATGTTTTTCGCACGACAAAATTAGGTTGGATAAATTGTGATAGGTTTTTAAATGTTCCTGAAAAAACAGATTTGATGGTAGAAGTAGGCAAAGCCACTGATTTGCAAGCATATATGATTTTTCATAAAATTCGTTCTGTCATTTCTACGAATACTTGGGAGGAAAGCGAAGAAAAGGGCTTTTGCCGTTTTGGTAGTATGCCCAAAAATGAAAAAGTTACTTTGTTGGTAATAAAAACCGAAAATAATAAGCAGTTTTATGCCTTAAAAGACACGTATATTTCTGAGGAAACAGAAGAAGACTTGGAATTTAAACCGCTTGATAGACAGACATTGGCAGCGATTACGCAAAACTTAGGTGAGCGTTTTGATTGAGCAAAGGGCGCAATTTGACATAGACATAAAGAACGGTTAGAGGTTCGGTGGGTTTGCGCCACAGCCTTGCGCACAAGCCAAAACCCGCCGAACCTTCACCTACTTTTAATGTCGAAGTCAAAATAAGGTAAAAAAAGGCGGTTTTTTATATACATTAGGCTAAAATAGCTTTTTTTTCGTTTTTTGTGTCAAAAAGTATTTTGCCTTGTGTATATTGCGACAAAATAACTAACTTTGCCATTTGATACAAGGTTGAAATACTTTAAGCGATAGCTAACACACATTCATCATTATTTTTAATATGCAGCCAGCAAAACCAAAAATTCTGTTCCCGACCGATTTTTCGGAATCTTCTTTGCGTGCTTGGAAAACAGCCGAGCTATTTTCAAAGGCGTATGATGCCGAAATTGTTATTCTTTCGGTGTTAGAGCCACCCACTTTTCGTATTGACTATGATGAGGAACTTCACTTCATCAAGTTGCGTAAATACATGAACGACCAAATTGCAGAACATGGTATGGCAAATGCAGGTCAAATTACGACAATGGTTAAAACGGGCAAGCCTTACAAAAAAATTGTAGAGGCTGCGTTGGAAATTGACCCTATTTTGATTATCATGGGTACACATGGTGCAAGCGGTATGAGAGAATTATTTGTCGGAAGCAATGCAAGTAATATTATTCGTGAAGCACCGTGTCCTGTGGTTACGGTGCGTGAGCAAAGCCTAAATGAGGTAATTGATAAGATTTTACTTCCTTTGGATATGACAAAAGAAACACGTGAAAAAATAGCAAAAGCGATTGAACTTGCTACTAAATTCAATGCAGAAATTCAAGTGGTTTCTGTGATTTCGCCTGGTATGACATCTGAAAAAACTATTTTAGAAAAGCAACTCGAAAATGCTTCTGAATATATTAAAAATCAGCATATTGCAGTAACACACAACTTGATTGAGTCTGATAAAGCACCAGGAACTGCTATGTTAGAGTATGCAAAAGAGAGTGGTGCGGATATTGTTTGTATTATGACACAACAAGAAAAATCCTTGTCGGAGTATTTTATTGGCTCTACCGCTGAGCATTTTGTCAATAATTCTGTATTGCCGGTATTGAGTATTCGTCCTTCTAACTTATTCGTTTCTAAGCGTTTAGGTTCTATTTTTGAAGGATAAAACAAGGGTTGTACAAAGATAAAAGTTTATTGTGCCTTTTGAATGGTCGCAGACCTTCAAAACGGCACCATCATTTCATAGATGGTAAAATTACTGCTCCGTATTATATTTGTCTTGATGATTCCGCTGCTTTTTGTAGGCGGAATTTCTTATTATGCCGACCCTGGCGAGATTTTTGAAGACAGAAGTAAACAGATTGTAGCGATTTTGCGGCAGCAGAAAAATGTAGCCCTGCACCTTATTCCTGCAAATTGGAGCAAGATACAGATAGAAATGGTAAAAAGCTTTAAACGAGATACTTATCTGCCAAATACTGTTGTTTGGGGCAATAGCAGAAGTGCGGAAATCGGACAGGATTTTGCGGGTTCACAACCTTTTTTCAACCATGTTTTGCCAGGCGCAAATATTATGGACTATGTTGCACTTTTGGCTTTGTATAAAGAAACGAATCAACTACCGCCCAAAATTGTGCTTACCATAGACCCTACTTTGTTTTATGCAACAAAGGCAAATGGTGAATTTTTTGTCTTAGACAATGACACATTACATACATTAACGCCTCGCAAAGGTTTAGAAACCTATTGTCGTCATGGATTACAACTATTGGAAACAAGTGGCTTTTTTGCCCAAAAACTGCCCATTTCGGATAATCAAAGCACTTTTTTGTTCAAGGTAAAAATGCTTTTGATGCCCGATTATTTCCAAACTTCCTTACGAAGCATTGGAAAAACGCCTGTTTCAGCCCTTGATGAAAAAGAAAAAAGCGGTTTTTTTGTTCTGCGAAAAGATGGCGGTTATTCGCTTGCAGATATGAATATGATAAATGAAGCGCAGGTTGCTGCTCGAACAGAACGGTTTTGCAAAGCGACAAATGGCACTTTTTTGTGTGATACTTGTGTTCAAAATACTTATTATCAATTATTTGAAAAAATGATTTTGTATTTGGTGCAAGTAGAAAAGCGGGAAATTGTCTTGTTTTTTCCACCTGTTCACCCGATTGCATACACCTGTTTCTCCCAAAAAGAGCAGGGAAAATTGGAAATAAAAGCAAAACATTTGGCGGATTCGTTGAAGATTGCGCATATTGGCAGTTTCAATCCTTTTTTGTTTGATTTAGATAAAATAGAAAAGCCTTTTATTGACGAAATTCATCTTTCACCAGCGGGCTTGCAACAGGTTTTGAAGCATTAAGTTTATGGATAACTACTTAAACACAATGAAATTATTATTTTTCTTTTTTCCTTATCTTATTTTTGCGCAAAATCCCAATTTCCCCCAAATTTTTGGGCAAAAATACAAAGATGCCCTAATATTTACACAACAATATAAAGCTACGATAACAAAAGGCTTGAAAGAATATGGCATTTCTCCGCATTTTGGGCTTGCCATTGTTTTTCCAGAGTTGATGCGCTACAATCCGACACGAGATGCCGCAGAAACGATGGGCAATCGCTTGTTATACGTTAATTTTGGCGAAGAATACAGCAATTTTTCGATAGGTTGCTTTCAGATGAAGCCTACTTTTGTGGAGAAGTTGGAAAAAGAAGTGAAAGAAAAGCCAGAATTA
>JAAFHL010000429.1 GCA_013298365.1 Bacteroidota bacterium
TTGTATTGAGCGCACCTTTAGCTATACAAGTAATGACATCAAATATTCTGAATGTAACTTGTAATGGCGGCAATAATGGTGAGATTTCAGCCATGGGAATGGGTGGCACAAATAACTATACCTATACTTGGTCTAACAATCAAACAGGTGCAACCGCAACAGGTTTGACTGCAGGTACATATACAGTAACCGTTTCTGATGGTTGTGCAAACCCCGTAACTTCTCAACCTGTTATCATTACAGAGCCTACGGCTACTACGGCTACTACGTCTGGTACAAACGAAACATGTCCTAATGCAGCAGATGGAACAGCAAGTGTTACCAATATCGCAGGTGGTACAGCTCCATATATGGTTTCTTGGAGCAATGGTGGGTCAGGCAATACCATTACAGGTTTAGCACCAAATGTTTATATCCCAACGATTATGGACATAAATGGTTGTATTTCAACAGGAACACCTGTTACCGTAAATGCAGCAGTTGCGATTGTTGCAACGACTACTTCTACCAATGAAACATGTCCTAATGCGGCAGATGGAACAGCTTCTGTAAATATTGTAGGAGGAACAGCTCCTTACTTTATTTCTTGGAATAATAGCATGACGGGTTCACCTATCACAGGACTTACCGCAGGTACTTATACCGCCCTCATTGCAGATGGAAATGGTTGTACAAGCACCGCTACCCCTGTTACCATTACCACTACAGGCGCACTTCCAACAGCAGGTTTCACCGCTACCATTACAGGAGTAGGTGCAGTAAACTTCACAAGTACATCTACTGGTGCAACCACTTATAGTTGGAATTTTGGAGATAATAGCACAAGCACACAGCAAAATCCTTCGCATACATACACAACTAATGGCACTTTCCAAGTAACTTTGGTTGCTACAAATGCTTGTGGAAGTGTTACTTTCACACAACAAGTTGTTGTAACAGGCGTTGCGATTGAAAATGGATTATTGGCAAACATGTCTGCTTATCCAAACCCTGCATCTGATGTATTGAATGTGTCATTTACAAATGCGGATTTGAAAGACATTAGCCTTGTATTGTATGATGCAAAAGGACAAATAGTAGCAGAGAAAAATGTAGGCAATATTGCAGGAAATATCACAGAAACGCTTAATATCAGTTCTTTATCAAAAGGGATTTATATGTTAGCTGTTCGTAGTGGACAACATGCAGCTTATACCAAAATCGTAAAACAATAAGCGATTTTTGTTTATTGCGCTAAATAAAAACGCCGTTCAAAACAAAGTTTTGGGCGGCGTTTGATGTTTACTTCGCACTCCTTGCACTTACCATCCACAACACAAAAGACAAGCCCATCGCTGCCAAATAACCAATCACACTCACGTAGGGCATTCCCCAAGAATTATAGGCATTAGGCGGGAGTTTTGCAATCATCACAATAGAAGAACTCATAAACAAGCCCGAAATCAGCAACGCCAACGTAATCCGATTTGAGGCACGAGTGAGTTTATCCAAAATCTCCTCATATTCCGCAGGTTCAAACACAAATTTCAGCCTGCCTTTACGGAGTTGTTTCAAGATTTCTCTCAATTCAGACGGAAAAGCCTGTAAAAAGTCCGCCAATTCCGTAGCATCATGGAACAAATCTAAGCCTATCTTTTTGGGAGAAAAACGGTCTGCAATGAGTTTTGCGCCGTAGGGCTTCATAAATTCCATCGTATTAAAGTCGGGATAAATGGCTCGCCCAATTCCTTCTAAAATCGCTAAGGCTCTTAATATCAAAAAGATAGCTCCAGGCACACGCATTTTATTGTCATAAATAATCTGCTGCAAGGCTGCCCCCATACCGCCCATATCCGCTTCTTTCACATCAAGCGAAGCATAATCTTCTATCAAATCATGCAAGGCATATTCCAACTGTTTTATGTCCTGAATTTCATCATCTACCGAAAGTCGCCGCAAATACATCGCCATTGAACGAGCATCTTTTCTTGCCATTGAGATAAAAACGCCAGCAAAATTGATTTTATCATCTTCCATCAAAGAACCTACCATGCCAAAATCTATGAGACAAATCGTTCCATCAGGACGAATCAAGACATTACCAGGGTGTGGGTCAGCGTGAAAATAGCCATGTTCAAAAATCTGGGTAAGGTAAATTTTCATGCCCAGTTTTGCAATCTCATGCGGATTTACGCCCCATTCTAACATTTGTGGCACATCAGTAATTTTACAACCACTGATTTTTTCAATAATCATGACCCTGTCAGTCGTATGTTGTTTGAACACACGAGGCACATAAAAATCGTGATTATCTTTGTAGTAATTTCTAAACTGCTCAATGTTACGAGCTTCATTCAGGTAGCTCAATTCCTTGTTCATGGTACGTTCAAAAGCCGTAACCACGTCCATGATATTGATAATGCCCAAGCCCTCCAAAAAATTCTCAGTGCGTGTAGCCAAATCCCGCATCAACGCCAAATCTGTTTCAATTTGTTTTTTAACATTTGGACGCTGAACTTTTATAACCACTTGTTCGCCATTTTTGAGCCTTGCTAAATGCACCTGTCCAATCGAAGCCGAGCCAATAGGTGTTTCGCCAAAATATTCGAAAAAGTCTTCTATTTTGGTTTTTAGCTCTTTTTCGATGATTTCTTTGGCAATTTCGGTATCAAAGGGTGGCACATTACTCTGTAATTTCTCCAATTCCCGCACCAATTCATCTGGCAAAAGGTCTGCACGATTGCTCAAAACCTGCGCAAACTTCACAAAAGTAGGACCTAACTCCTCTGTAGCCATACGTACTCGTTCCCAACGTGTGTACTCAAAAACAGGTTTTTCGCTTCGTAGCCAGGTTAATTTGCGTTTTTCGGACACAAATCCCTGCAAAGAAGTAGCAGTTACCACATCTTCAAAGCCATATTTGAGCAAAATACCTGTGATTTCACGTAATCGCCTAAAATTGTTGAGAGAATTTCCGAAAAACATGTTAAGTTTATTTTGACACTAATGCACAGATTTCCGCAGATGTTTGGACAAAAGTAAGATTTTTTTCAGAATAAATACGCATAATCTTCTTAATTCGTAAATGTTTAGATTCTCGCAGATAAAAGTCCTAATTTGCGAAAATCTGCGGTTAAATCTGTAAAATCTGCGAGAAATTAGGCATACTTGAATGATTTTTCAAGTTATTAGCACTTTCTCCGCATAAAAAACATAGTTTTTACCTGCTATACTTGTACATACCAAAAAATGTGTGCCACCTTCTTTTAATCCCAAGTTTTCTCTTATGTGTTCTACCGAAAATGGGAAATTTTTTTGTAAAATATTGATTTTTAGCAACTTATTTTCTTTGAAAAAAGCCTTAATTTTCTTCGGTTGATATTCCCAAATGGCTAAAATATGAAAAATGCGTCCTACAAAGTCCGTTATTTTTTCTGTCGAAAAGAAAAAACCATTTTGATGAGACATAAAACCTGAATATTTAGGGTGATATTTTGAAAATAAATCAGCCGTAAGCCTTGCTTTGTAAAAAACCACATCAGGCTCATATATATACGTACCAATGGAAAGCGGGAAATTTTGAGGCGGAAAAGCCGCTATTTTTTCCGTTGAAACAGGAAAAGAAAAGCGAGAAAAAATGTTTTGTTTATGGCAAATAAGCGAAATTTCAAAGGGTTGCGGGGCAGCTTCAAAAATTAATATCACTTCTTTGCACTCATTTTCAATAGAAATAACTTGAATTTCCGTCATTTCTGGAAAATCGTTTTGCGCCGCAGAAACATCATATAAAGGCGAAAATTTGACCACAATTTTTTTGCCTTTTTGTAACAATAATGGCAATATTTCTCGCAAATTTGGGGAACAATCTTGCGGTAAAAATACCTTTCCGCCTTTGTCATCTCTACGAGAAGGGTCTAAGTAAATCAAATCAAAAGGCTCTCCTGAATAATTTTGTAAAAAATCTTCGGCAGAAGTGTTGTGTATTTCAATGTTATTTTTGGAAAGTAAAGAGAAGTTGTATTTGGTAATTTCTGCCAAAACAGGTTCTCTTTCCACCGCTATCACTTTTTCAAAATAAGTAGAAAAATGTAGGCTATCTACACCCAAACCGCAAGTCAAATCTAAGCAAGTCTGCCCTGAAAAATCTTTGGCTGCCGCTGCTTTTTCGCTGCTACATTGCTCGTAAGAAATCGGGGGGATAATTGCACCCACAGCATAAAAATTGGGCAATTTGTCTTTTGCACGCTGCCAATATTTGAGTTGAGTCGCAAGCAATGGGGTAGGGTAGGGGCTATTCTTCGCAGATAAGGCAAATTCTGTGGGATTTTTCTCTCTGTTTTGAAACAAAATTTCCCTTACCTCGTAAGAACTTAGTATATGTACTTCTTCTATGGTCATATTTTGGTAAAAAATCGTAATTTTTGAGTTACCTTTTTCAATTACATCACATAAACATACAAATTAACACAATTAAATTTTCTTAGATGATAAAATACTACTTTTTCTTATTTTTTAA
>JAAFHL010000043.1 GCA_013298365.1 Bacteroidota bacterium
ACTATATTGACGGTCTGTTTTTGCGTTATGGTAAATACTACTCATTTATTTAGTACAATTATTGAATATTTTAAAGTATATAAACTACAAATTACCCTTATTTGTTTCATTTTCAACTAAAAGCAAGTCTAATGTTACAAAGCTATATATATTTTTTAGCTGCTGCAAGCACAAATTTTTGCCATTATTGCTGCATTTTGATAGGGAAAAGTGTGCTAAGATGCAAGGATTGCTCTATTGCCTTTGAGCGAATGTGCGTCTGCTGAGGAGCAAGTGTATAAACAGTTAAAAATAAATCCATCATTTTGTTAGGGATTAAAAATTGTTTTCTTACTTTTGTCTGCGTGTTTTTACACCACAAAAAAGATTGTGTTTTAAATGTTAGGAAGGAGTGAAAAATAAAATAACCATTCTGCAAGAAATCAGAAAAGCTAAGTAATTCAGTATCAACTTTCTGGATTCTTGCAGAATGGACAGCTTTAACAAGTTATTTTTCACTTGTTCCTTATGGGTGATAGTGTGGAATAGATAGGTCAAAATATACGATTATTATTTATTTCTAACATGTAAAATGCGGTATTTCTTAGACATATATATATATGTTTTTCATGCGGCATAACCTTTGTCCACAATATAAAAAGGGTTTATCACGACTGAATATGACTTTCATCGATTTTATGGGAAACAGAAATATGGGTCATCATTTTTAAGAAACACATTTTTCGCAAATATCTTTAACACAATTCTTTTCTTTGATTTTTTGCCTAAATATGGAAATGAATATACACATTTTTAACACTTTACACAAAAATAACGTATCAAATATCCTTATTATCAATGAGGATATGCAGCTTTTGGGAATAAGTTTGGCATTTAAACAATATTTTGGAGCTAATTATACAGCAGAAATAGCCGATTTGAATGTGCTATTTTCTGCGGAAATCATTGAAAAAATAGCTCGTATGAAGCTTATTTGCGATAAACGGGGGACAAGTATTGAATTAGAAGTGAAGCCTTTCCAAGATGTTGAGATTGTTTTTGACATTATTATGCAAAAAGTACCTTATCAATATGGTTTCTCTTATCAGATGGAATGGAAAGAATATGTTTCAAAACGCAGTGATACGAATGAGATACTTTTAGCCGAAAATAAGTTATTGCGAGACAATCAAAAGGAATTGATTGCACTCAATCAAACATTGAGTGATAAACTTGCCGCACAACAAACATTAATAACGCAATTATCCCTTCAAAATAATGTGCATAATAGGGCGGAGCAAGATGATTTTGCAAGCATTTCTGCTGAAAAAATCAAGTCGAAAAATGAGTTATTAGAGAGTCAAAAACGCCTTCAACTTGCCTTAGATGCAGGAAATTTAGGCATTTGGGATTGGGATATAGAGACAAATGAAGTGGTTTATAATAAACGATGGATAGAAATGTTGGGATATGAGGTATCAGAAATTAGCCCTAATGTAGATGCTTTTTTTGCCTTAGTACACCCCGAAGATGCTATTTTGATGAATGAGTTAGTGCAGAAAAATCTAAAAAATGAAATACCTTATTTTGAAATAGAACTCCGTTTGAAGGGAAAAGATGGAGAATATCACTGGATTTATGATAGAGGCATGGTTGTTAGTCGAGATGAGACGGGCAAGCCGCTTCGAGCTGCGGGGATTCATGTGTATATCAATGACCAAAAGCAAGCGTCCGCTGCTTTGGTAAAAAGTGAGCAAAAATTTAGAAATATATTCCATTTTAATTCTATTGGCATTGTTCTTTCGGATAAGAAAGGGACAATCATAGATGCAAATCCCAAAATCATGGAGCTTTTAGGCTATAACTTAGCAGAACTCAGAAATTTGCGTCCTATAGATTTTTCGCACCCTGATGATTTGCAGCAAGAGCGTATATTATCAAGAGAAATGATTGAGCAAGGAAAAGATTATTTTCAAATGGAAAAAAGATATATTAGAAAAGATAAAAAGATAATTTGGATAAATTTTTCGCTGACAATCATACGAGGTGCGGACAAACAGTTGCAAATGGCAATCGCATTGATGGAGGATATTACTGAAAAAAAGTTACAAGAGGAAAAATTAAAAGAACAAAATGCTACGCTTATCAAAATAAATGAGGAACTGAACCATTTTGTATATCGCACTTCTCACGATTTGCGTGCGCCACTTACTTCCCTTATGGGTTTGGTGCAGATTACAGAAATCGCTAACAATGAAGCAGAAAGAAATAAGTATTTGGGTATGATGACTCGGCAGTTACATTATTTAGATGGTGTAATTAAGGAAATCATTGATTACAGAAAAGTTTCGGCGGGAGAAGTTTCTATTTCAGAAATCTCTTTGGCGGAAAATATACACAATGTGATGCTACATTATCAATTCCTGCCTAATTACGCACTTATTCAACAAAGCGTTGAAATAGAACAAGATGTACCTTTTTATTCTGATGAAGTAAAAATAAATATCATTCTTAATAACCTCATTTCCAATGCCATCAAGTATTCGGATAAATTGAAAGAAAATCCTTTTTTGAAGATTAACGTTCAAGTAGATACAGAAAAAGCGGTGATTACCCTCAAAGACAATGGGATTGGGATTGCAGAAGAACATCTTCCCAGTATTTTTAACATGTTTTTTCGTGCCACTGTTCAGCAAAACGGTACAGGTTTGGGCTTGTATATTGTAAACGAAGCCCTGTCAAAATTGAAGGCAAACATAGCGGTAAGCTCCAAAATACATGAAGGCAGTTGTTTTGTATTGACAATCCCAAATACGAACCCTGTCAGGGTTTGAGAAAAACCTTAAACATAATTGAGACAAAAACGTATTAGTACCTTTTTAGCTCAAATGGAAATAGCTTTTAATTTACGGGTTTACACAAACGCACTTTGTCTCGAAGGATAGTTACAATGACACAAATACAACAAGCATACAAAAAGTATATTGCCATACTGCTGCCTATAGGCTTTGCCACAATCGCTATGCTTATCTCTTTGGTCAATCACTATTGTTTTCGTAGCTACTATTTTGATTTAGGGGGCTATACCAATGCCTTATACAATTATATTCACTTCAATAGCGATAAGTTTCTTTTTACAACAGGCGACCATTTTGATTTTTTGTTGGTGTTGTTTTCGCCTTTGAGCCTTGCTTTTGGTACATATACCTTGCCGATTGTGCAGATTATTGCACTTATTTGGGGCGGATTTGGGGTAAAAAAATATCTTTTGGAAGGAAATGAAAACAGTATTTTGCCCTTGTATGGACAGGCGTATTTTTATCTTTTTTATGGCGTTTATACGGCATTAGCCTTTGACTATCATAGCAATGTAGTTGCCGCCGCCCTTGTTCCACATTTGTTGTGGGCATTAAAAGTGAGAAAATGGGGGCAAGTCAGCCTTTGGTTTGTATTGATTTTGATAGCCAAAGAAAATATGTCTTTGTGGCTGTGCTTTATCTTGATGGGCTATCTCATTCAATGTATTATGCAGCAAAAAAAGGACAAACAGCCTATTGATAAAAAGTATATCGCTATTTTAGCCCTTATGATAAGCCTTGCCGCAGTATATTTTTTGGCAGTTACTCGTATTTTTATGCCTTATTTTCTGCATGGCATTAGCTACACCGACCAACTTTATAGCGTTTTGGGAAACAATTTAGGGGAAATGATTGCCAATGTTTTTACGCAGCCTTTTCACCTTATGCAAGCACTTTTTATCAATCACAATCATGCCGAAAATGGCGATTATATCAAGCTGGAACTGCATCTTTCCTTGTTGATTTCGGGGAGTTTTATCTTGTTGTTGCGCCCACAATATTTGTTGATGTTATTGCCCATTTTTGCCCAAAAACTCTTTCACAACCGCCCCGAATTTTGGGGAATAGGCTATCATTATAGCATTGAATTTGCGCCTATTTTGGCAATAGCCATTTTTGAGGGGCTTGAAAAATGGAAGAAATATCCTTTTATTGCATCAAAAATACCTGTTCTATCCATGCTTATTTTAGCAGCTACAGGCATAAATACTTTTCGCATTTGCGACAGAACCATCGTCTATATCAATCGTCCAAGCATACGTTTTTATCAAGCTGCCCATTTTACACAGCAATCCTTTAATATCGCAGATGCTTACAAAATAATGGCACAAATCCCTGATACAGCGGCGGTTAGCGCACAATCTTGTTTTACGCCACATTTATCCCTCCGCAAGCATTGTTTTGAATATCCCAATATTCCTTCGCATATTAGTTATGTAATGATTTGTGGCGAAACGCAAGAAAGCTATCCTTTAACGCCCCAAACATGGAAAGAATATGCAAAACTGTTTCGGGAAAATGATAGAGATGCTTGGGAATTAGTAGATTCTGTTAAGAATTTGTATGTATTTCAGCGAAAAAAATGAAATGTGGACATTTATACATGCTCATCAAAAATACCTGTCTCTAATATCGCTTTCCCCAACATTTCTATTACAGGAACAGAAACACTATTACCCACCAATTTCATCCATCTTGCTCTGCTTTCAGGCAAAATATAATCTTGGGGAAAACCTTGTATCATACAAGCTTCTTCCCTTGTAATTCTTCGATAATTTCCTTTTTCATAAACATCTTCCATAAATTGCATTTTGTGTTCTGCTTCATTTTTTGCATGTATCATCTTTGTAGTTACAAAGTCGTTTGTATCACTGGCAACAAGGGTTGGAAAAATATGAGAAGTTGGCAGGAAAATCCTGTTTACGCCATAAAGCCCTGTGCTTATTTTTGTATTTTTGAAATCGAACCTTTCTTCATGACTTTCTAAAACACCTTTTTCAATAAGCGGCATAATTGTTTTTGAAACAGCTATTTTTTTCACTTTTACTTCTCTGTTCATTTTTAGTTTGTCCATAATCAGCATGTCATCCTTGCACAGACTTAATAAAAAACGTTCGTCTTCTGACAAGTTTTTGATTTTTGATATATGTATTTTGAAGGAATAATATTCTTTTTTTAGAATGTTTAATGCGACCAAATCCTCAAGTTCACTTTCTGTAATCGTTTTGTCTAAATCTTGAAAATGTTTTATTGACAATGGATTTCCGTCCAAGTCGCCGTAAGCACTTTTACGTCTGTTTTTTAAGAGCAAATAGCAAATTTCTTTTTGCCTTTCTGTGGCTTTCAAAATGTCCCAAGAATGTACGGTTGAGTGTCCATTGCGCAAATCGTTGAAAAGGAAATAATCATTAAGCCCATTACTCATGGATAAACTCATGGTTTTGGGGGCAATAACTTCCCCAAATAAATCTCTTGATATTTCATTGTCATTCGCAAGCATTTTTTCGTTGAAGTCCGACAATATATCTGCCAATTTTATTTTGTGTTCAATTGGTTTAGGAATGTTAAATTTTTCAGCAAAAACTTTATTCAGAAAACCTACAATATAAATACGTATTCTATTTTGCGGCACGCCATAATCAAAGGAGTTTAATACATAATAATTTGCGGTATAACCTGCTTCTTTGATGCGTTCTAAAATATACATTAGTGCTTTTCTATTTCTTGGGTCCACCAATCCTTTTACATTTTCAAAAATAAAAGCATCTGGTTTTGATTGATTCAGCAAAAAAATCGTATCATTCCAGAGTTGTCCTCTATCATCATCAAAACCAAGATTTCTACCTGCTATTGACCAACTTTGGCAAGGAACACCTGCCGTTAAAATATTATGCTTGGGCAGTTCCTTGACTTTTGTAATGTCGCCTACATTTTTTTCGATAGGCTCATTTGTATTTGCACAATAAGCCGTAATCGCATCTGTACTAATTTCGCTAAAATGAAGACACTCCCCACCATTTCTCGCCAATCCCATTCTAAACCCGCCAATACCTGAAAATAGGTCAATAAACGTAAATTTCGATTTTTTCATTTTTGCTACTTTAAGGTTATTTGCTCAACATGTTGCGGTGGCTCGATTTCCAAAAACTCCCGATAAATTTGTTCTTTATAGCCTGTACCCAGTTTGTTCACTTCCTTGATAAAAGTTTCGTAAGTGCCTTCGCCACCGATTAAATCCCAAAATTCATTGCCAATTAACACCGCAGAATCTTTGTGCATATTGAACCATCGCATTGGAAACGTCCAATTATAATCTTCTTTTCTGCCATACGGATTGTAAACAAGTGCATAAAAAGCATAATCTACTTGTTTCGGCTGCATTGCCAATAACTTCAACATTTTTTCTTTGCTTACTTTTGTTTGGTCGCTATTAGGCAGAGGGGCTTTTAATTCAAAGGCATATTTTATATTTGTTGCTTCGTTATGGATGAAAATATCACAAGTAACACTTACGGGAATAGGTTGTCCACCCCCTTTCTTGATATAACTAAGCTCTTCTTCCCAATTGGGTTTTACTTTATCTTCGCCTTTTGTGTTATGTTCAAGTCTGTTTAATACTTCTTGAATCCTTCTCAAACTTTCGCTTCCAACAGTCCCATTAACACTATGTCCTATCAAACAATGTCCATGATTTTCCTGCGCAACGACTTGTGCCAATTTCTCCCAAACGCCGCCAAAAGGTGTTACAAACCTTCTTTCAAAATGTGAGCCTTTGAAAATTTCATCAGGTACTAATGCTGCATAAAGTGGTTTAGCAGAATGATGTTTTTCTTTTACAAATGGGTCATTGATGAGTACATTACTCATCACTTTATCCATCATGGTTGAAACTACGTTTTTGATTGCCTCTGCAATGCGTTTTTTCTTGCTCATATTTGTTTGTTAAATTCACAAAAAACAGTTCAAAATTTTGTGGAAACAAATATACGCTTTTTTTAGAAAACTGCCCAAAATTGCGTAAAAATACTAATACTTTTTAGGAAATGCAGCATACGCTTTAGCTTGTGTTGCTATGTTTTGCCACAAGCTAAAGCGTATATTACTGAAAAGTGTAAGCTAAATTTCAAGCAAAATGAAAGATATCTACTTACTTGATAACAATCTGATAATCCTCTGTTTCTCCTGCCATATAAAAGGCTTCGCAAGGCTCTTTAGGCGAACTTCCGCCTGCATTTAAGCCCATTTTGATACGAATTTTGGTAAGCCCTTCTTTGGCATTTTCAGGCACATAAAAACGCCCTTTAAACTCGCCTGTTTTTGTTTCGCCTGTCAAAACATATTCGCCTGCATCTTTGAAATCTCCATCAAAATTCCAATCAGCAAAAAGACTAATATATTCATCTTTATTGGAACTGCTAATATTAATTGTGAAAGAAATACTATCTTTTCTTACACAAGGTACAGGCGTATTGCCATAACTTTTGAAAAAATCTGCCTTATCATCATTGTTGTAAAATGCGCCCATTCTTACCTCCGAAATATAGGCAAAATCCTTTGACGCAGAGGCGCAACTGCAATATTCCCACATTTTTTCGGTCTTAAAAGGGTTTATATCGCTTTCAAAAATAGTAGCTTGCGAGCTGTTATAAGCTCTGATTGCCCAACCATAACTTTTGTCGGGTACAAGATTTTTGGGTGAATAGGTATTGCTATTTTTCAAGTCTAAGTCTTTGGCAAGGTTGTTAAAATCGGGCGCATTGTCGCCATAGCTAATCGTATAGCCTGCCGCATTGCACACAGATGACCAAGTGAAGGTGAGATTTGCGGGCGGAGAAGCGTCCCACGAGGGCGAGCGACTCAAAGAAACTAATGCCTCTTGATTGCAACCTTTGAGCAAAATATTATCCAAAATGAGGCTGCCCATTTGGTCGCCACTTGTATAACATTCAAAAGCAAGATAAAAACTATCGTTGCTATATGGCGAAAAGTTGATACGTTTCAGCTCAAATTCCTGAAAATTGCTCAACAGCTTAAAATCTGCTAAGGTTTGAATGACATTTTTAGGATTAGGTTGCGAAAGTAGATGAATTTTAAGGAATTGAGGCTCACCACTATAGCTTATTTTCTCCTGAAATTCTAAAATGTAATTGTCCGCACTTGTAAAGGCAATTTTGCGAGAAATCAGAAAAGAAGAACTTGTGCGTTTGTAATTGCTACAACTGACAGCCATTTTGCGATATACATTGCTCGGATGCTTTTCTTGTTTCCACACATTCTCATCTATACTTGGAATAAATGTCCATTTCTCTGTTGGAAACACATCACTGTCAAACATTTCATTCATTTCTGTACGTTGCGCCCAAGAATAGAGCGTTGTCGCAAAGATTAATACTAATACATATAGATTTTTCATATATCTTTGTGAAAGAAATAATGGACTAAAAGAAATATTAAGTGATGTCTTTTATATTTTATTGGTAAAATAAAAAGAAAGTACTTATACAAATATTAATACATTAGATTGGTATATTTGGAATAAAATTAAATTACTATTTTTTAGATAAAATATTACATTGGTATTATATGATATTTATATTTTTCTCCCCATAAAAAACATAAATAATCCGATAAGTATCATCATATCTGCGCTATAATTCTTACATTTACGGTAAAAATATTACATGGTTACCAATAATCCAAATTTTATTTTACATGACAACAAAAACAAGCATACTTTCCGACCAAAATTTCAGAGATAAATTGCAAAGAATTGCCTATCAAATTTATGAGCGTAACTATGAAGAAACGGAGATTGTTCTATTGGGTATAGAACAAAAAGGCGGTTTTATTGCCAGCACTTTACAAAGTTTTTTATATAAAATGTCTCCTATTCAAATACTTCATTATCAAGTAAATATGCAGCGAAATGAAGAAGGTAAAATGCAAATGAATTGGGTAGGAGAAATCCCGCTTTTGGTAGGCAAATCGGTGATTGTGATAGATGATGTACTCTATTCTGGGAGGACATTATTGAGTACTTTTTCACATATTCTGAACTATGCACCTAAGAGTATTCAGGCTTTTGTACTCGTAGATAGGGGGCATAGATTGATGCCAATTTCGCCCGATTATGTAGGTATGCGTTTGGCAACAACCTTGCAGCAACATGTTTCATTTGAGATTGATGGAGATGAAAAAGCGGAGGTCTTTTTGATGTAATTTTTTGACACAAATACACAATGTATCTACACGAAATCGCTTTTATTTGGGGGGGGAGTGAATAGATTTGCGGAAAATTATTGTACTTTTGTCTCGCAGATTCGTACAGATAAACAACAGATTTTCGCAGATGTATCATTTTTATCTGCGAAATGTTCTTAACATATGCGAAAATATGCGAGAAATAAATTATGCTAAAATATCTATATTGCTTAATATTATTGGTTCTTTGTAGTGCTACTTTTGCCCAAAATACAGTGGCAGACACTACGATTTCCGATACGATAAAAAAGAAAAATATCAAACCTGATACACGCATTATATTGCCTCAAAATGCTTATAGACAGCATTTTAATCAAGCAAAACAAACACAATCTTGGGCTACTTTTCATTATTGGAATGAATTAGACACTCTGCAAGGTTTTGCCAATCACTTGGGTTTGACAGGCAAACCTTACCGAAATCTGCGCTTTGGCGTGCATGACCGCTATCTTGGCTCAGATATTTGGCGCAATCCCCTCAATGGCAATACCAATATGTTGATGCCTACGCCCAATGATATTCGCTATTTTGATACAAAAACGCCGTATGTCAATGTCAATTTTGCGCAAGGTCCGCAAAAACAAGCAGGTGAAATAACGATGTTAGACTTTACTTTTTCGCAAAATATCCGCCCTTTTTGGAATATGACTGCCTTTTACAAAAGAAAACAAGCAAATAGTGAATATGCAGGCAACCTTTCTGATATGCGGCAAATGTATATCAGCACAAATCTACACGACTACAAAAATCGCTTTCAACTATTTGGCTATGCTTTGTACAATAGCTTTGATAATTTTTATCATGGGGGCGTGTTTAGGCAAGTGGGAAGTAAGGAAGGGGATTCTTTTTTGGGGCAGGGTGCTGCGATGAATTTGAGCAATACCGTAGGCAAAATGATTGTCAAAAACCTGTATGCTGATGGTTATTATCATGTCTTACGTTTCAAAGACAGTGTGAAAGCTTCGCAATTATTGGTGTTGAGGGCTACGCTTTCTCACGAATATGTGTATCAACGTTTATCTGCTAAAAATCTGTCTGCCAATGCTTTGAGAGAAAATTGGGTGCCTGTTTTGCCTACTTTGCGAGATACGGCAGAAAGCATGTTTGAGGAAAATGAACATTTTCAATATCGGGCGGCGGCTGATGCAAGATATGGTTTGAAGGTGCAAAATGTCTTTCATTTTGAGGTAAATGGCGGCGTTGCCTATCAGTTGAATCGAAATGTGCGCAAAGATTCAGCATATAATGTTTATCAAAATACATTTGAACAAAGTGTGCATACTTTTTTAGAAGTGCCTAAAATATTGCATCTTACGCATCAATTAGACTTTCGCACTCGCCCAAATAATCTCTTTAATCCTGAAACTTTTTTCCAAAATCGTTTTGCGATTGCCTTACCTATTAAGCAAAAAGACAGCCTTTCGGTGCGGCAAATTCCGATTCGCATTTCCTTCACGCAATTGCTTCATAGCAAGAATCCGAGCTTATTTCAGCAATATTACAAGGCAGAAAGGGGTAGCAATTTTTATGTGCCAAATACAAATCTAAATAACTTACAAGTCAATCATTTACGAGGAAAAATAGAATGGGAATTGGCAGCAAAAGTGCGAGACGTGAAGGGCAAAAAAGATACTTTATTGGCAAATTATATCTATGTTCAGCCTTTTTTGACGCAACTTTTCCAATACATTTACTATGACGATTCGCTGCATGTAAAACAGGCAGCTTCGGGACAGTATTTGAGCTATATGGGGGCAGAAGCAGGGGGCAGACTTCGTTTTATGCGGAAATTTTATGTAGAAGCAAAAGCAACTTTACAACAAGGAACGGCTACCGCTGCACCCGATACTTTTTTCAAGATGTATGCGCAGCATTTGCCAAACTTTTATGGAAAAGTAGGTTTTTTTTACGAAAATACAAGGCTTAGGTACAAAGGCGTATTGCGAATTGGGGTAGATGCTTGGTTTGCAACGACTTACATGGGCGATACTTTTGACCCTGCAAGTGGCGAGTTTTTCCCTTCGGCTACTGTTTATTATATACCAAGCTATCCTCGTATAGATGTATATTTTGCTACGCAAATCAAAAGGGCGTATCTTTATGCCAAAGTAATGAATCTGACCGATGGCTTGCTTGTGTCAGGCAGTTACACCACACCTTTTTATCCTACAATGCCGAGAATGTTCAGCTTGGGGGTAAATTGGACGTTTTTTGATTAAAATTTCTCGCAGATTAACACAGATGATAGCAGATTAACCCAGATTTTTTTTTGATAGAATCTATTTTTTTGTAAAAAAATCGCTAGCTTTGTATTTTACATTTCTCTATTTAGAAAAAATCGCTAACAACATGACTATTTTACAAGAAAAAATGCTGCTTATACGTGCTTTGCTAGATGTAGAAGACAATGGTTTGATACAACAAATCAAGAAAATATTGTTTGCTAAAAACATAAATAAGCCTACTATCCTTGAAAAAAACGTAACAGAAGCATCTTTAAGTCTTGCGCTTGAGCCTATTCCCGATTTTATTAGCATAGAATCCCTGAAACAAGAACAAAATTATAAGCCCGAAAATGTTATGCTCGCATTTTCGGGTTGGCAAGAAGAAAAGTGGCATGAAAATGAAACAGAACAAGCACTTGTATATAGCAGCAACGGCTTCTGTGTTAAATGCAAGACTATTTAGCCTTGATAATGATTTTTTGCATTTAGCTGATACCTTTCTTTTTTTAGAAAATATTGGCTATTGATAGAAAAAGGTATTACAGCTTCGGATATTGTGTTAGGTTTTGTTGCACCTGCGCTCAGGGCGCATACGGGTTTTGCAGTTCGTTAAACGAATATATCATTGCAGCAGATTCTCGCAGATAGCAATATTTGTGAGAATCTGCGTTTTTTGTGGAGAAAAATGGCTATCTTTGCCTTTTCAAATAGAAAAATAATATGCTACAAATATCTAAACAATCTATTTCACAATGGCTGCTTTTGTCTTATATGGCAGAACAGACGTATTTATCGGATAAAATTGTGCAATTTGGGAATAAGTATCAATCTTCTTTTGCTGATTTTGAGGTGCAAATCAATGCAGCTACGGTGGAGTCTTTTGAGGCATGGGACGACTATATCGAATGGAAAGCCTATCAAGATTTTTTAGAAAATATCCAACAAAAAATAATAGAAGTAAAAAATGGAAATTTTCAAATGGTTGGATAAACAGGCGTATGTATTATCGTATGAGGTTCTGGAATTTCGTCAGCATGAGACCGCTTTTTATTGGAAATTAAAAATTGTTTTTGTGGATAATTCTGTACTTTTTAGCAAGGAATATATTGCAGGTTCGCTTCGTAAATATTCTTTTCATTGGCAATCCGCCGAAGGTATCTTGAATATTCGTTGGGACAATGCGCCACATTACCCTCATATTCAAACGCATCCTCATCATAAACACCTTGAAACAGAAGAAAATGTGATGGAAAGCTATGATATTTCCTTAGAAGATGTTTTGGATTACGTTTTCTCGCAGATAAAATTGAAATAAATGTTTTTTACTTTAAGTATGAGTTGCAAAAAAACTAATAAGATAATTTAGTGTTAAAAATTTGATTGTCACGTAGTTATTACAACTTTCAACTCTCCACTTTTAACTATCAACTACTTAAAGAACATCATCATTATCAAGTCATTAGGTTAGGCTGGAAAAATGGCGTATTTAAACATGTCATTATTTTCCATTTGCAAATCAAAGCAACGTCAAACTAAACAATCACATTTTTTCATATCAATGATATATTTCACACCAGGTCCATCACAATTATACCCCACAGTTGCACATCACATTCAACAAGCTTTGGCGAATGATATTTGTGCCATTTCCCACAGAAGTGCAGCATACAAGGCGATGCATCAACATAGCGTAGAAATGCTGCGAGCTTTGTTGCAAATTCCTACTACGCATCAAATTTTGTTTTTTGCGTCTGCTACCGAAATTTGGGAGCGTTTGATACAAAATTGTGTGTCAAAACAAAGTGTGCATTTTGTAAATGGCGCATTTTCAGAAAGGTTTTTTGCGATTTCACAGGAATTGCAACGCCCTTGCAGCAAAATTGAGGCGGCTTGGGGCGAGGGATTTTTTTTTGATGCAGAGGTTCGGCGGGTTTTAGAAACCCACCGAACCTTAGATATCCTTAATTTTACTCACAATGAATCTTCTACAGGCGTGATGCAGCCGCTTTCGATTGTGTATGAATATGCTGCGGCAAATCCTACGGCTTTGATAAGTTTAGATGTGGTTTCTTCGATTCCTTTTGCCGAGGTGGATTTTGAGAAAATAGATGCTACCTATTTTTCGGTGCAAAAAGGTTTTGGTTTGCCCGCAGGTTTGGGCGTTTTGATTGCAAGTGAACGTGTATTAGAAAAAGCGATTTCCCTTGAAAATCAAGGCATTTCAACAGGTTCATATCATCGTTTTTCGCAAATGTGGAAAAAAGCCACACAATTTCAAACGGTAGAAACGCCTAATATTTTGGGTATTTATCTTTTGGGAAAAGTGGCAGAAGATATGTTAAACAAAGGAATTGACAAAATTCGGACAGAAACCAAGGAAAAAGCGGCTCGTATAGAACGTTTTTTTCACGAAAAAGGCAATTATTCTTTTTATGTAAAAAATAAGGAGTTTCGTTCTCCCACAGTGCTAACGATAGATACTTTGCGCCCTTCGGCAGAAAGTATTGCTTTTTTCAAACAAAAAGGCTTTGTGATTGGCGATGGCTATGAGCGCAACAAAGGCAAGCAAATTCGTATTGCCAATTTCCCAACGCATCAAGTTGCTGAAATAGCCGATTTGCTAGGTTTTTGAGGTAGTTTTTGACCTTAACATTCATTTTTAGGACGATACAAATGGCATTTGAACGATTAAAACAAACCTTTACAAAACATACAAATACGATATCCTATCTTCGCAGAAAGTGGACATATCGAGCCAAATTATATGGAGAAAATCTTTTCTATGCTTTTCCTATTCGGCTGATTGCCTTGCAGTTACGGCAGTATCCTCTATTAGTGGGTGCATGGTTATTTATTTTTGGCGCAATATCTGGCGCACTTGGGGGAGGCTTGGGTGTACATTATCAGTTTTTAGAGCCAGAATACATGGGAAAAGTCAATTTTATGAGTTTTTTCATGGTAGGCGCAGCGATGGGCGCATTTATTTTTTCGTATCTTATTACCCTTTACATCAATGTCAGCAACAAATTTCATTTTTTGGTCTTGCGTCCCAAGCCTTTTTTTACCTTAGCCTTAAATAATTTTCCTGTATTATTGAGTTTTTTGGGACTTTATTTATGGTTATTGCTCAAATTTGAAATGGCTGAATATGGTGGCTTTTCAATCATTGTAGCCGAAAGAATGGGCGGCTTTTTGGTAGGCGTTTTGTCTGTTTTTTTCCTTTTGTCGGGTGCTTTTTTTGCTTCTAACAAAAATCTATTCCAGTATTTTGGGCAAACCATTCAACAAGAATTAGCCAAAACCCAAAAGTTTAGGGGGCTTCGTTTTTTGCTTTCAAAAGCCCATGAACACGAGTATAAAGTAAGTTATTATTTTGTCTTGCGCTCTTTTTCTTTCCGAAAAGTAGAGAAAATGCACCATATAGAAACGCATAAAATTTTTAAAGTGTTAAATCAAAATCATGGTAATATGCTGTTACTTATGGTTTTATTCTTATTACTAATTGTCTGCCTTGGCTATTTTAACGAAAATGATGCTTGCCAAATACCCGCAGCAGCCAGCGTTTTATGGGCACTTTCTCTGCTTATGCTGATTGGTGGTTCGCTCACCTTTTGGATT
This sequence comes from Bacteroidota bacterium, assembly GCA_013298365.1. Classification (GTDB taxonomy): domain Bacteria; phylum Bacteroidota; class Bacteroidia; order J057; family J057; genus JAAFHL01. The sequence continues at coordinate 14,942 of JAAFHL010000043.1, forward strand.
CGGCGTATGGGCTTTATTAGCATTTTGATTTTTATGGGATTCATCTATGTGTTCAATACTTGGGACGTTTTGATAGAAAGAAATAGTGCTTTTGGCATGAGTTACGAAAAAATCGCTGTTTATACTTGGGAAAATATTAACCATTTATGTCCACCGGATTCCATTGCTGCTGACAAAAAAAGCACCTTGATAAGCTTGGAAAAATGGAAGAAAAACTATCAACAAAAATATGGTAAAAATAAACTGCCTAGGGCTATTTTTCTCTGTACAACAGGCGGCGGCACAAGGGCTGCTATGTGGACAGCAGGTAGTTTGGAAAAATTAGATTCCCTTTCGGCAGGGAAATGGGTAGATGAAACTTGTTTGATGACAGGTGCATCGGGCGGCATGATTGGTTTGGCATATATGCGTGAATGGCTTTGGCGAGTCAAAAAAGGCGAAGTTGCAAAATTTCCGCACGCACAAATTCAAGCAAATTTGGGCAAAGACCTTATCAATCGTCCTTTTTTTCAGGCGATGACAGATGCTTTTTTGCCCAATATAGACTTTCAAGATGGAAAAAATAGCTATGACAAGGAAAAAGGTTATGCTTTTGATAGTCAATTAGCGGAAAATTTGCCCGAATTGGCAGGAAGACGGCTGGGAGATTACAAATTAGCCGAAGAAAATGCAGTGATTCCGCCGCTTATTCTTACGCCTACCATTGTCAATCAGGGCAAAACCTTGTATATTTCCCCTTTGGGCAGGTCTTATTTGGTTACGCCTGATACAATTCCTCCAAGTTATATAACAAAAGTGCCAGGCTTGGAGTTTCGCCGTTTTTTTGCAGAAAATAGCCCTGATAGCCTTTGGTTTATCACTGCTTTGCGCATGAATGCAACCTTTCCGTACATTTTGCCCTTAGTTTCGCTACCAAGCGAACCCGAAATGAAAACCATGGACGCAGGTGCAAGAGACAATTTTGGCATTAGTACTGCCGTCAAATATTTATATGAGTTTCGGGAATGGTTTGCGGCTAATACTTCGGAAGTCGTTTTTATAACGATGCGAGATTGCGAAAAAGAAGACAAGATAGGGGATACCCGTATAGACGGTTTGATAGCAAAGGCAATTAGTCCGATAAATGGGAGTGTATATTCTTTTATGCAGTCAGGAGACGAGGCAATGGACTATTTATTGCAGCATGTACCCGATTGGTATGCAGGAAATATTGAGGTCTTTTCCATAGAATATCCCCTCAATGCCCTAAAAAATCATGCTTCGCTTAGCCTTCATTTAACCGAAAAGGAAAAAAGGGAATTGATGTGGCAATTAGATAGGGGAAAAAACATAGAAGTATTGAAGCATATTGGGAATATGTATAAATAATCTGTGTTTCTGAAACAAAAATTAGTGGGACATATAGTGAAGTCTGGCAATACATGTAAGTTGTCAGATATCGGAATTAAATACATGTTTTTTGAGAAAAATAGTGCGCCATTTTGCTTTTTTATGTATCTTTGTAAGCCAGAAACCTTAAAATAAGCAAATTATGTTAGCAAATCTTGACAATGAAGTATATTTCAAAAAGGTCTTTACAGATGTAGAAGTCTTTACCGCATTTGTAAAAGATGTTTTAGGCATAGATATGCACATTCAAAAAGTTGAAACGGAGAAGGTACTACCGAGTAAAGTAAGTGCAATTAAGTTTAAAATGGACTTATTTGCCGAGGATAAAGAAACAAGAACGGTAGTGGAAATCCAAAAAGTGGATTATGACTATACCTATAATCGTTTTGCCCATTATTTTTTGGCAAACTTGATAGATACACAACGCAAAAGTACAAATTATGCTTTTGCAAAAGAGGTGTATGTCATAGTTCTTGTTACGTCTGCGTATAAAATCAGTGATAAAAATGGTAAGCCTATCAAAAATGATGTGTTGATAACAGATATTAATCCAAGAGATTTAAGTGGCAATGTCATAGAAATCAATAACCATAAAATGGTTATCTTGAATACGACAAATATACAGCCTGAAACGCCAAGCGCTATATTTGATTGGCTTAATCTTATTCGTGAATCGATGAGAAATCCAGAGAACCCGAATATCAACACAGGAAAAACCGCCATCGCAAAAGCAGCAAAATTGGCAAATATAGACGATTTGACTCCAGAGCAATTAGCTGCTGCAAAAAT
>JAAFHL010000430.1 GCA_013298365.1 Bacteroidota bacterium
CATAACTCCAATAGTCATCACTTGCTGCTTTTGCCCAACCAGGCGTAAATCGAATGTCCTCAACCCCTTTGTAGGGAATTTGAGGGGCAAATGCAGGTGGCAGGAGAAAACGTTCAACGTCCCAGTCTTTCGGGAAATCCAGATGATAGGGAGATTCCCATGTTTTAGGGTCAAATTCAGTTGTTGTAACTTGCCCAAACAAGATAAGGGGCATAAAGAATAATAGGATAATGGCTGTGTTTTTCATGTTATTTTTTAATATGATTAAGGGTAAAATGTTTTACTGCATCAACTTTGTTTATATACTCATCAATGCTTTGTGTTACATAAAAATCAGGAAGAATTCCCCTTTCATCAAGCAAATTTGTGGCGGTAGATATATGCGTATTATTCGCTATTGAGACCACTAATTTTGTATTTTTCAAGCGACATAGCGTTTGTCCTGCCGTACAAAATTGATTAGAACCCAACTCCTCGCCAATGATTGTTCCCAAATTATGCGCTTTCACTAAACTCATGAAATGCCCCGTAGTAGAATTTCCATTTCCATCTATGAGAAAATAGACTTTTCCTTTAAAGCGATTTTCAAGCGGATAAATGAGCTCTTCCCCATATATTTTATCTGTTTTGCCTTCAAATTCTGCCTTTGCGTAGTAGGTAAAAGGTTTATTCATCAGGTGTTGAAGCAAATAAATACTTGGATATTGAGAACCGCCACCATTATAGCGCACATCAATAATGAGATTTTCCGTTTTTTTACGATGAATAGCTTCCATGCTTTTGTCTAAGAAATCTTTAAAAACAGGATAAGTGTCCCACTCATAATAGTTGAAAGAGGAAATGGTTAAAATAGCCGTCTTGTTATCTAAATGTTCTAAACACAAGTTTTTTAAACAACTATTTACAGAAGGGTCGTATAATTCTGTTGCCATTTTTTGGGCTGTATGTAAGGAAATAGGACTATTATTCCCTTTAACGACAATTTCAAAAGCATTTGGCAAACTTAATGCGTAAGGTATCAAAGCCGCAAAATAGGTGTTAAAATGCTGTGATTTATAGGTTTGAATATGGGCTTGTGCAGGAATATGTTCGTAAATATCTGCCATAAGTTTTGTTGTTTCGATGCCATTTATGCTTACAATTTCATCTTTTACTTTGACCTTATCCGCATTATTCATGGCATTTACAACAAATAATTGCTTATTTACCCACCTGATTTGTAAGGGAAAACTTTTCTCTACGGGTAACATAGAAAATTCATGGTAAATATTTTGCATATTAGAAGAAGCCGTATGCGAACAACCTATACTTGCAATAATTGCATTGCAATGCCAAGCAAATTCGGCATAAGTTGTTTTTTCGTTAATCAAGTTCTTTTTTGCTTCAATATTTTTCCAAAACTGTTCTTTTGTAATAAATTTAAGTGCGTGCCGATGAATCGCTAATAATTTCTGCCCTAACAGGTCTAAATCTGCTATGTAGTCTTTTTGCGAATAAACTTTTGAAAATTTTTCTTTTGGCGTTAGTGGCTTAATGGCTGGAAATTTAATTTGCTGGATAACATCTTCTGCTTGAAAATTATCAGGGTTCATCAGCAATGCTTTTTCGTAGTTTTGAAGTGCTTTTATGCTGTCTTTTGCTTGAAGATATGCCTCGCCCATACTGTCGTAAGCATTGGCAGAATTGGGAAATTCCGCAATAATGAGCTTGAAAATGGCAATCGCATCTTTTACGTTTTTTTCCCATAAAAACGAATAGCCGTATAAGGTCAATTCTGTTTCATTTCCAAAATCATATAATTCCGCATTTTCTGCTTTCAATTTATGATAAAGCGCAATTCTCTCCTCAACAGGCAAATGCGCATTTTCTTTCAGTTTTTCTACAACCGATAACTTTTTAGTGTTAGCAGCACTTTGTTGTGAATGTGCAACAGAAGTATTGGATAAAGACTTTGTTTTACATGCAAAAAATAAGTAGCAACTTAACATTGTCAAGCAAATTACTTTGATATGGGTCATGATGTTTTTTGATTAAATAGGATTTTTTGTGAGCAAGATATATCCTTTGACAAAGATAATTAATATTTTGCAGAGCTATTGATTTTATTAAGGTACTTGGGGAAAATAGGAATTTTTCGAGCGTTAAAGATATAGTTGGATTTGCCATATCAACATGTCTGCCATGATAATCAGCAATTTATTTTTGTGTGCCGTAGGTACAAAATATCGGTAGAAATGCGCATATCCCGTCCCATTTCATACATTTTTTCGTGCAACCACGAAAAATTCGGGCAAATTTGGGGTGATTTATTATTTTCTACCGATATTTTATCCCTAACGGGATAAGGAAGACAAAAATGGCAGACATGTTGCTATATCAGTCTTTTTTATTGTTTGATAATCAGTATTTTAACGCTATTAGGGAAATTTATCTCAAATGATTTTATCCTAAGTAAATCTTTGTAAATGTTCTATTTTGGGAAGATGTCTAACATATCTCATTTTGTAATCAGTCTAAAAGTTGCTATCTTTGTATAAAATTCATTCATTTTTTATGATAAAAATAGGCTACGGACAATCCAATTTTGAAAGCATGGTAAGTGAAAAACGTTACTATGTGGATAGGACAAATTATATTGCGCTTTTAGAGACCACAATACAATCCAAATTCCTCTTTTTCCTCCGCCCTCGCAGGTTTGGAAAGTCGCTTTTTATTTCAACATTGGAATATTATTATGGCTTAGAACATAAAGAAAAATTCGATTTTTTGTTTGGAAAATATTATATTGGACAAAATCCTACACCCTTGGCTAACAGCTATTTAGTGCTGCAATTTGATTTTAGTGGCATTGATACTACTTCCCTTCAACATACTGAAAAAGGCTTTTTGGCTAAGGTTTTTATCGGCGTAAAAACCTTTCTGCAAACCTATTCTTCCCTATTCCCCAGCGATTTGATAGCAGATTTGGCAGAAACGGACAAAGCCGAAACGGTCATGGGCAAGTTATTTATGGCAGTCAAAAATACGCCTTATAAAATGTATTTACTGATAGATGAATACGACCATTTTGCCAATGAATTGGTTTCCTTTGATTTAGATGCCTTCAAAAATTCGGTAAGTAGAAATGGCTTTGTGCGCAAATTTTATGAAACCATAAAAACCGCAACAGGTAATGGAATAATAGATAGAATGTTTGTTACAGGTGTTTCTCCCGTTACCGTAGATTCGCTCACAAGTGGCTTTAATATTTCGAGAAATATCTCTTTATTGTCAAATTGCCACAACCTAATGGGTTTCACTGAGGCAGAAGTTGCGGATATTTTAATAGGCGTTGGGGCAAGTGATAGCGAGATGCCTAAGCTGATGCGAGACATGAAAAAATGGTATAATGGCTATTTATTCAATGTAGAAGCGAAAGAAAGACTATACAATTCGGATATGGTTTTGTATTTTGCGGAATTGTATGGACAAAATAAAAAATATCCCGACAAAATGTTGGACATAAATATCGCTTCTGACTATTCTAAAATACGGAAAATCTTCCGAATAGGCGGCTTTGAAAACGACAAACTCAAGATTTTGGATAAATTGATTCGAGGAGAAAGGGTTTTGTTTGACCTCACAGACCAATTTTCTTTTGAGAAAAAAGGTTTTCCTACGGAAGATTTGTTGAGTTTGCTGTTTTATATGGGATTTTTGACCATCAAAAAGAAATGGGGCGATAAATACGAGATGGTAATGCCAAATAAGGTCATTCGAGACATTTATTTTGACTATTTTTTGCAGGTGATGGAAGAAAGGGCGCATACAAATCGGGATATGTACGAGTTAGGCAACGCCTTAGATGAGTTGATTTGGGAAAATCGCCCGCAAGCGATTTTGCAAACCTTAGAAGTTGCTTTGAAAAGCCTCACGAACCGAGATTTTCAAACGATGGACGAAAAGCATGTACAAGCTATGTTTTTTTACTACCTCAATCTTTCTCGCATGTATGAAACCAAAAGTGAATATGAATCACAAAAGCAATATTTTGACATTGTCATGTTGGAAACGCCCATAGCAGAAGCGCAATATGAGTTTATTTTTGAGCTAAAATATGCCCGAAAAGCAGGAGAAATTCGCATAGAAACCATGAAAGAACAGGCAAAAATACAAATGCAAAGCTATTTAGCCTCGCAAGAATTGCTCAATCACCCCAAAATGAAAGCATGGGTCGTAGTCATTGTAGGCGATAAGGTGGAGGTTTGTGAGGAGATTTTTTTGCATCTTTGATATGTGCTTAACATATTTGAGGAATTGTAGCATACATTTTAGTTTGTGCTACCCTACAAGTGGACAGCGAGCATTTTTGAAAAAATATAGTACTAAACAATCCATTTTAAAAAGGTAAATTTCCCACTCACAATAATAATCAATACATAATGTTTGAACAAACTTTTAAAAATAGACTTGCTTTTAGTTAAAAATGAAACAAATAAG
>JAAFHL010000431.1 GCA_013298365.1 Bacteroidota bacterium
GCAAAGATAAATTTATAGACGAACTAAGAAAAAAATAAACATCTGCCAACAAAAATATTGCCTCACATGGCTTTTACCCGAAGCTCAAAGCCAACGCACAAAAGCCACGTAGTCAATATAGCCGTTGTGTGTTACTATAAAAAATAAAAATGATAGTTTTAAAAGCGGGTTACATTATAGATGAGATTCTTGAACTTTTTGCCGATAAGCAGAAAGCGCAAGCGTTTATTCAGTCAAAATGTTATTTTGAAGTTATAGGGATAGATTCAGTATCTTTGCCCATTGATAACCCAGAACCTGTATATAGTGTTATTCATAACCTAATTTCAAGAGGAAGTCCTACAAGAGCAAGTAAATTCCTGATAGAGAAGTATTTGAATAAAACACAAAACTATACAGAATTATTAGATATTGATAATATTCCGCAAGAAATTGAGGATATTCTGCATGAGTTTATTCAAATTGCACAAGTGCAAAAAGCACTTGCATTGCTTTTTGCTAATCATGCTTTAGCTCTAAATGATAAGCCCCTTAGCATTTATGCAAATTCAATAGATAGAAATATTATTTCCTTAGCGATTGATGATATAGGAAAGTGGTTTTGTATAATTCATACTTTACTAGAAAGTGGCAAGCAGTTTCCAAACATAGAAATTTCATCAGATATTAATTTGGACTTCGATTTAGCAATCTCATTAGAAAATGCTGATTTAAACGAGATTAAGGCAGAGTACAAAATTTCAATTTCTCCAAGTTTTGAAAAGTCTTCTCAATCTAAATTTATTACGACTTCTAAAATAATCTACAAAAGTTTAGGTGAGGTTACAAAAGATTCTAACACTTTTGTATTCAATAATTTAGGAAAGGAAAAAGCATTAGAATATGTTTTACAATCTGTTTTTAGAAAAGAAAAATTTAGGGCAGGGCAAATCGCCATTATCAACCAAGTTTTACAGGGTAAAGATGTGATAGGCTTACTGCCCACTGGAGGTGGTAAGTCCTTGACATTTCAATTATCTGCACTTTTGCAGCCAGCTATTACCATTATTATTGACCCTATCAATTCCTTAATGCGTGACCAATATGAAAAACTCATTGACAATTATATTGATGCAACCTTATACATTAATTCGTATAATACTGATGAGGAAAGAAAAATAAATGAGGAAAGGTTACAAAATGCAGAAATTATCTTTTGTTTTGTATCACCAGAACGGTTACAAATACAAAAATTTCGCAATCATCTCAAAAATTGCCAAAATAATGGCACTTATTTCGGTTATGCCGTTATTGACGAAGCACATTGTGTTTCGGAATGGGGACATGATTTTCGACAAACTTACTTGCGACTTGGAAGCAATTTAAAAGCCTTTTGCCCTGTGAAAGAAGGAAAACTAACGCTATTTGGATTAACAGCTACAGCTTCTTACGATGTTTTGGCAGATATTCAAAGAGAGTTAGAAATGGAAGATGATGCCATACAAAGCCTACCCGCAGAACAAATAGATAGAAAGGAATTAACCTTTAATCTTGTTAAAGTCAAAGATACAGGCATAAAAGAACCGACTTGGGCAAGAGAAAAAGAATTAGGTAAAGAGAAATACCTTGAAATTAAAAAATTACTTGATTTAATCCCACAGAAATTAAATCTTACAGATTTTTACAATAAAAATGAAAAGGGGATTTACCCACATTCTGGCATCATATTTTGCCCTACTAAATCTGATAAACTGGGAAATGGCGTTTTGGCTTTGAGAGATGGTTATTGGATTGGAGGTGAGTTTATAGAAGGTATTGGGGAATCATTTTTTTTAGACATAGCTACTTTTTTTAGCAGTCAAGATGATAACCTTTCTAGCAACGATTTGGTAGATAACGAAGCAAAATTATCTTTTGAAAACCAAGGTAAATTTATTCAAAATGAGATAAATTTAATGCTGGCTACAAAAGCCTTTGGAATGGGGATTGATAAACCCAATATTCGCTATACTATTCATTATAGTTTACCAAGTTCAGTAGAAAGTTTTTATCAGGAGGCAGGAAGAGCAGGGCGTGATAGGCTTCCTGCACTATCTTCTATTCTTTATTGTGCAGAAGATGAACTAACAAATTTAGATTTCCTAAAAAATGCTTTCAAAGGAATTGAAAGGGAAAAAGCACTTTTAACTGAACTTTTAGAGGAAGTTGAATATGAAGACAAATTTTATTTGAATTACCTTACAAGCATTTTGAATGAGGAGTTTGGAATGAAGTTTAGTTTATATATTTCTATCAATAATAACCTAAAAATAGGTACTAAACCAGAAATTTGGATGCAAGAAAACGGAAGGTGGAAACCTAATGACCCAAATGTAATTGATTTTGGGTATTTGCGTTTAGGTAATTTGAGCGAAAACGTAGGATTGCATTCTGATGCTCAAAGAATAATAGGGCGAGCAAAATCTTTTATACAAGAATTCTGCCCAAATACAAATTATATTGATTGGTTAAAACAAAAGCAAAAAACAGGTTTAGAAACTTTACTTAAGGGCGAAGGAGAAAATAATTGTTTAGTAATCGGATTTAGTAACAAAAAAATTACCGAAATAAAAGACCTACTTGTAGAAAAAAAGGTAATACAAAAGATAGAAACACCCGTAGAAATAGAGGTGGGTAATATTTGGAATAGAGACGATACAGAACGTTTTATTCGTGCTGCCTATAATTTTTGTTCAAGTGAAGAAGAATTTGTCAATGAAAAATTACCTTACGAGTACAAAAGGCAAACAGGAAAGAAATTATCTTCTATTCCTGAAGACCTAAAAGCCAACATAAAAGAATTGTTTTGGAAAATCAGAATTGCGCCCGATACTCAAAAAGCCATTTATCGCCTCATTATATTGGGAGTAATCGATGATTATACAATTGATTATGCTCGAAAAGCAGTTGTAGTGTATTTTTCCAGTAAAACGGTGGAACAGTATAAAGAAAATTTCTCAGCATATCTAAAGCGATATGTCGGGGAGGATACTAAAAATGAACGATTAGAAAAGGTTAAAGTACATAAAGACGAAAGCCCTTTAAGAAAATATTTGTTTGCTTTGGCTGAATTTGTTGATGAAATCATCTGCAAAAAAAGGGAAAATGCTATAAAATATGTAAAAGATTTATGTGAAGAAAGCATAAATGCAGAAGATATAAATGCTTATTTTAGAGAGGATATAATTTTGTATTTTACTTCTAAATTTGCAAAATTATCAGGAAGTGGCTCTTTAAGGAATGATACAGATAGCGGAAAAAAAGAAAACTTTGAGTTGGTGAAAAACTATATTGAATATATTTGGGCTGCCCCAGATGGATTAGGCGACCAAATAAGCAATACAAAACACCTAAAAGCGGCTTGTGCAAGAATGAAATCTTCTACGGGATTTGATAATGCTACGATTGATTTGCTAAGTGCTTTTGCTAATTTTGCGACAGAAGCCCAAAAAGAAACAGATTTATCAAATTTGGAAGGAAATTTACTCATAGAAGAAGCCAAGTCTTTGTATTTAAAAGGTTTTGAGAAGTTCCAAAAAAAGTATAAATTTAGTGATTGGGTTAATAATGTGGAGTATTTTAATGAGAAATTGCGGGCTATCAATCCTGTCCTATTACCTTTAGTTGAAAATTTACAAAATCAGTTAGTTTATATGAATCAAAAAAACTGGCTATCACAATTTAATCAAAATTTTATTGATATATGAACCAAGAACTTATTTCAGGATTAGAGCAAATCCAAGAAGAGTTACTAAAACTCAAAAACGCATCACAAATTATTGCTGATGCAAAAGACTCCGTTACCAAAATTGCAGAATCTTCTAATCTTGTGATAGAAAAATTTCAAAATTTATCTACCCAAATTGATACGGCGGTAGGCGAAGAAAAAGCTGCCCTTACCTTGTTTAAAGAAGGACTAGACGCAGAAATTAAAACTATTGGTTTTAGTGAAATAAAGACAGTTATTGATAAAATAGACAATCAAACAGATAGTTTGGGGAAATCATTATCTAAATTCAAAGAGATTATTGATAAAATAAATTCACGAACAGAATCCCAAAATAGCGGTTTTTCTAAGATTAGTAATATAGTTACTCAAATCAATGAAATTTCTACTACTATTGTTAAAATAGATGCGCAAACCGCTAATTTAGGCGGAGATATTTCCAAAACCCAAACGACAGCGGATAGAATAGATGCGCAAACCGCTAATTTAGGCGGAGATATTTCCAAAACCCAAACGACAGCGGATAGAATAGATAAACAAACTGTTAATTTGGGCGGGGATATTTCCAAAATTCAAACGACAGCGGATAGAATAGACTTGCTTTTCATTGATAATCAGTAATTTATTTTTAAATTACTTTTAAAATTAGCCAATCCTGCACAAATCCAAATTTCTTCTTGAATTTTGTTTCTATTTGCACTTCTGTTTTCGTTTCGTAA
>JAAFHL010000432.1 GCA_013298365.1 Bacteroidota bacterium
GCGGCGGCACAAGACCCAAATTCTATTTTGAATAAGGTGAAATTTGTGGAAATAGACGAAAAAGAATTGACGGAGCGAGTAGAAGTGGTGAAAGTGGAAAATACGATAAGTCAAAACTTACAAAAAGAGCAGGAAGAAGTAGATAAAATTCAAGATAAAAAAACGCAGCAAAAGCAGCAAAATATCGTAGATGCCAAAAGGATTTTGGTAAATGTGATTCCTTTTTTCAATACAAATGCAGACGTAAAAAAAGTGGAGGATTTGATGAAACCCGAAGTGCGGCAGCAGGTGATGGAAAAGGTGCAACAAGCCTTGGATTCGGGGCAGGGCAATTTGTTTGCCGCAGATATTGTGGAAGAGGCAGACGCTGTGTATGAGAAATTGGTGGCAGATTTTAAGCAAAATATCATAGAGATACCCAGAATGGATTTGATGCCGGGGAAGTCTGTGGCAATTTTTGATGATTTTGATTTGGATACAAGCGGTTTTAGCTATGAGCAGCTCAACGATGAGATTGTGAGAATCGGCTTAAAAGACAAAAGTTATGACATTATCGAAGTAAAATCAGGTATAAATTACGGAAATCCCGTAAAATTGTTGATTTCAGAACTCATAAACTATGACGAAATAGACTATGATGAAAATGCAGACTTGTTGCACAAATTGGCAAATCAAGCTGTCAATCAATTAAAAGCAAACCTAAGCGAAGACGAAAACCTAAAAGTGCTTGTGTTTCAGTGGCGCAAGCTCATTGTCGAAAGGGTGTATCAACAAATGATGGCACATTTTCGTGTACAAGCATCAGCATATCAAAAACCGAATGTTAGACCTTTTACCAAAATAGAAGACTGGAATTTTTCTACCCTCAAAGATGCAGGGCGCAAGGATTATCGAGACGAGCATTTTCCAGCGATGCAAGTACCCAAATTTATTTTTCGGGGATTTGAAAAAGCCTGTCATTTTGAGTATAAATTTGATAGCCGCACCGAACAGACTTTTGCTTTTATCTTAGAAAATGACAAAGACGTATTGAAATGGCTGCGACCTGCCCAAAACCAATTTCGCATCTATTGGCATCATGGCACCCGATTGTATCTGCCCGATTTCATTGCTGAAACGGCTGATTATATCTATATGATAGAGACCAAAGCCGCAAATGAAATAAACGATGACGATGTGCAAGCCAAAACAAAGGCGGCACTCAAATATTGCGAAAATGCTACGGAATTTACCGCAAAACATGGCGGCAAAATATGGAAATATGTCCTTATTCCCCATGATAAAGTAGCCAAAAACAGCAGTTTTCGAGGTGTTATTACAAGCAATATACAAAATAAATAAACGTAGCCGTTGTTGATATGTTCGCCAAAAGACAACATCAACAACGGCAAGAAATCCTATCACCTCACCAAGGTTACCGTACCTACCTTTTCCTCTGAAATGCGCCCATCTATATATTCCATTTTTACCTTGTAAACATAAACACCTTCCAAAGCTGCTTGATTATTGATATTTCCGTCCCAACCTATGGCGTTATTTGCAGGCACATTTTCCAACTGATACACAATTCTTCCCCACCTATCTAAGATGTACAAATAATGAATATTTTTGGCATTGTAGCCGATGGGCAAAAACAAATCATTGCTGCCATCGCCATTTGGGGTAAAAGCACTTGCAATGTTGTAGTTGCAAAAATCCATGATTACCGCATTGTATTGCGTCATCGAATCTATGCAAACATTGTGATAACTAGCAACAAGCGTAACACTATATTGCCCAACATGCGTATAATCATGAGCGGTATTGGCATTTGCGGCATTCTGCCAAGTTTTTCCATCACCAAAATACCAGGTATAATTGTTGGCAAATTGAGAAAGATTCGTAAAGAAAACCTGCGCACTTGGATAGCAATTTTGCCCAGAACTTACCTCAAAATCGGCAATCGGTTGTGGGTAAATCTCAATGGGTCTGGTCTTTTTACCTACACATTCATCTGGATAAGAAGTAGCTTCAAGCGTAACATAATAGGTAGAATCGCCATTTGCATATAAATGTGAAGGCGAAGTTTGTGTATTATCTATTTCTCCATCGCCAAAATCCCAAGTATATGTGTAGTTCCCCGTACTCAAATTGGTAAACTGCGTAAATTGGTTTTGGCAATTTAAGGCGGGAAAACTAAAATCGGGCTTGGGAGAGGTCAAAATTTCCACATAATGCACCATAGAATCGTAGCCACATTGATTGGTAGAATATAAAATGACCTTAAAAATCGTGTCTTCATATTGATAAACATGCACAGGATTGAGGTCATTTGAGGTATTTCCATCGCCAAAATCCCACAAAACCGTAGTAGCTGCTGGCGTAGAAGCATCTTGAAAAGAGATAGGTTTATTGGGACAAACTTTATAATCATCCATTTCAAAATAGCTATCAATATAAGGCGGAATTACCGTAATATTTTGATAGGCTGTGTCTGTGCCGCAATCATTGATAGCAATGAGGCGAATGGTCAAATGCAAAAGGCTATCTGGCGCATAATAGGTATGAAAAATAACAGAATCCATGCTGGCAAGCGGAGGAGTTCCATCGCCAAAGTCCCAAATCGCTTGGGTAGGCAAGCCTGTTGAGCGATTGATAAGCGTAGCCGCAAAGGGCGAGCAACGAATTTCGGTAGAATCTATGCCAATTTTGGCAAAAGGTTTGGGCAAAACCGTAATAAGTGTGTCAGAAGTAGCCGTTCCACAAAAATTGGTCGCAACTACGGTAATGGGAAAAACAAGTATCTGCTCTGTTGCATTGGTATAAGTGATGGCGTTTGGTGGCAAAAAGCCCACAAAATTGTCATTTGCATCTCGCCCAAAATTCCATGAATAACTTACCGTTGCTTGCGCTGTATCGCTGCGGCTGATGGTAATATCAAGTGGCGTACAACCTTTGTCGGTGTTGGGTGCAAAAATTGCGGGTGAAGGGGGAGGTGTTACCACAATCGTTTTGGTGATAGAATCTATGCAATTTCCCACAAAAACAAACATTTCTATGCTATGAACACCCGCACTTAATGGCGTAAAAGGCGGTGGAGAACTCGGCATGTTGTCAATTTCCCACGAAACAGTCGTATAAACGGCTGCATTTGTGTTCACGTCTATCATATCATACGTACATGGCGTGTTATCAACAAATGAAAAATCCGCATGAATAGGCGTATTTGTAACCATTAGGGTAGCCGAATCTTTGCAACCTTGCGGCGATTGATACACATAGGTTACAGGCAAAGTTGTGAGGTTTTGGGAAAAATTCGGGATTTGTAACATGCCGCTACTTGTTACACAATTTGGACAATTATTGGCATACCAATAACCATTTCCACCCGTAGGCGTTGCGGTAACAGAAAGCGGAAAGCCATTTCCATTTTGACAAACGGTGGTGTCTTGTACAAAAACTGAAATTTCTTGCACCTCAATATGAACAGTATCTCTTGTTTCACAATTTCCTGCACCCCGAATATAAATGATTTCATAAAAACCCGTATTGGGAAACGTATAATTGGCAGGAATGATGCTACCATTTAACCACCAATTTCCTGCGCCATCGTTTGGCTGCGCCAAGAAATTGAGGTTCGCATTTTGACAAAGCAATGTATCCACAGCAGGATGCACAATCGTTACAGGAACGGGACCAAATACCACAATCGTATCTTTGTAAACAAAATTTGCACAAGAATTGGCGATACTTGCTTGTATATAATATGGACTTCCCACTTGTGTCATGTTGTAGGGGAAATTCGTAACCTGACTGCCATTGATTGTATAAGTCGCCAAAGGATAATATTGTGGTTGTGGCGTGTAATTTAAAGTCAAACAAGCATCTCCTTGCGACTGAAAAGTAAGTACAGGGCTGTTTTCTACGAAAAAATTCAAGGTTTTAATATCCGCAGGACAGCCTACATTATCGGCACTCAGTGTAATAGTCTGATTTCCAAGTGTATTGAAGGTATAGGAAAAAGTGGCAGCATTATTCGCTGCGTTATTATTCCAAAGATAAGAAGTAGCATTTTGCGAACAAGTGCCATCAAAAGTTGCGGTCGTTCCCAAGCAAACCGTATCATTTCCTGTATATTGAATACAAGCCGTAACGGGCGCACTCACCACAAAAGTGTCTGTTTTTACTTGATTTCCACAAAGATTTGTCAAAGAAACATGTACATAATACGTTCCTGCAATCAAATTTGTATAAGGTGCATTTACAGGAATATTTGGCGCACGAGTTACCGTATAAATAGCCGCAGAGTTGTTAGGATTGGGCGTATAATTGAATGGCGCACACATATCTGCTTGTGCATTGAGCGTCAAAGTTGGTGCATTTAGCACAAATAAAGTCAAAGTTTCATTATCTGCTAGGCAGCCTGAATTGTCTGCTGTGAGCGTAATAGTCTGATTTCCAAGTGTATTGAAAGTATAG
>JAAFHL010000433.1 GCA_013298365.1 Bacteroidota bacterium
GTACGACAATCTTGGCACATTATATGTTTCTCAAGCAGTAGTTCAGCAAAAAAAATTATTAGATTCGCTTCAAAAAGCAAAAAATGACATGATAAATGATGCTACTTCCCATTTGAAAGATATTCAATTTAAAGGCTTGTATTTAGTTGTATTGCAGCATGTAAATCCCCTCACAAAAGAACAAGATAATAAATTGAAGGCACAAAAGACTTTGTGTGCTACTGCGATTGCAACTTGTAAAGGTGCATTTATCAAAAGTGTAACAGAAATAAGCAATAATCAAGTGCTAAAAGACAAAATAGAACAATCTGTAGAAGGCGATATGCAGGTTGATGCGTCAGAATTTCGTGCCAAAAATTTGGAAAGCCAATTATATGTAGAAATTTTGAAAGTATCGGTTAGCCCTTTATCATCTCAAAAAAATGAAACAACTTTGGCAACACAAAGTGAAGGTTCGGATAAACTCTTGATAGCCGATTTATATCATAATCCTAATATTGACACAGAATTGCAAAAATTAGGTTCTGCTGATTTAATCGAAAAAGTGAAGCAATTTATTTCGGAACAGTTACCTTCTATCAATCAACAAATTGCCTCTGAAAATGAAACTGCCGAAAGTAAAGGAAAAAAAATATTGACGGATTATCAGAAAAAATTAGGGAAATTAGACAGGGAAATCATAGAAACAGAGACTAAAATACATGAAAACAACAAAAATATTAATGAAATAGCAGCCTCACTTTCTTTTACTTTACAAAAAGAAAACCTGAGTGCCTCGCTCAAAAATCTTCAAAATAAGATTCTTGCCGATATTAAAAGGCTACAAAGTGAAAAGAAAACAGAAAAAGAAAAGGAATTAATTTTAGATATATATACTACTGCGGGACAAAGTGGTGACCCTGCGGCTTCTATTGCACAATCTGTGAATCGTAAGGCGAAAAGCATTGACGATGGAAACCAAGAAATACATCATTTTCAACAGGTTATGACCATTGAAAATCAGGTTCCTACGGAGTTATTGGAATCATTGGCTACCAATATATACAGAAAAGCGACCGAATTTTGGATATATCCCATGCTTAAAGGAGACATGTTTGAAATAGGTATTGTCGTAAAATTTAAGATGACAGGAGAACAAATGCGTCAAAATGAAGCGCAAGTAAATACAGAAAAGAAAAAGTCAAGTGCCGCAGAAGCAGCCTATTATGGTCAGATAACGGAGGAGGAACAAAGCTATAATGATGGGATTATGCCACAAAATCCCCCAAAATCACAAGCTGTTCAAAAAACAGCTTCTACCGAAGACGTTGCCTCAAATCTAAGCATGGCTGTCCAATATTTTAATAACAAGGAATATGTAAAGGCATTTCCGATATTCTTTAAGTACAAAGAATCAAAAATATTTCATGCAGACCACGCATATTGTTTAGGTTTTATGTACTACAAAGGTTTTGCTACAACGCAAAGTTATGAAGATGCGTTTGCATGGTTTCTTGTGGCAGGCACTGATAATCAAGCTACTGCAATGTGTTTTTTAGGTATCATGTATGAAAATGGAGAAGGATTAGAACGAAATTATAAGGAAGCATTTTATTGGTACAAACTATCCACAGACTTAAACAGTCAGCATGGGCAGTATAATTTGGGGCGTTTATACGAAGAAGGTTGGGGAACATCAAAAGACATTACAAATGCCATTTATTATTATCGCCTTGCCGCAAAGCAGGGTAATGAAAAATCTTTTTCAGCCTTGAAAAGATTAGGCTATTAAAGATTACAAAAACAAGATAAAAACTAAAAAAATCCGTATTTTTGCACACAAATTACAAAAATATATTGATAAACTAAGAAATGAAAGATATTTTGAACCACCAAGACTATCCTGTTTTTTTTGCAGCAATAAAAAATAGGATTCAACAAGCGCAATATCAAGCCTTAAAAACGGTAAATAAGCAGCTTATCGAACTGTATTGGGATATAGGTAAAATGATTGTAGAAAAACAAAATGCTTTGGGTTGGGGAAAATCTGTAGTAGAAAAACTTTCCATAGATTTGAAGGCTGCTTTTAGAGAAGTAAACACATTTTCTGCCTGTAGCCTTTGGCGTATGCGTAACTTTTGTTTGATTTATGCAGAAAATACGTCATCTTTCATTTTGCTGTAGCATATGCTTTAGTCTGTGCCAAAACATAGCAACACAGGCTAAAGCCTATGCTACTTGTGAATGATGCCAAAAATACAAATCTCGCAGCACTGCTGCGAGAAATTTAAATAGCCTAATCCTCCAAACACTGCTTGGAGAATTAAATACCATACAAAAATATAACCTATCTGCGAAATCCGCTTTCATCTGCGACATCAGCGAGAAATTAACAATACAGTGAACCTCATACACATCATTTCCAAAGAATTAAATATTTCGGCACATCAAATCGAAGCCGTTTTGAAGTTGCTTGAAGAAGGCGCAACGATTCCCTTCATTTCTCGCTATCGTAAAGAAGCTACGGGCAGCCTTGATGAGGTGCAAGTTGCGGCGATTCGGGACAGGCATGAACAGTTGTTGCAGCTTGAAAAAAGGCGAGAAGTTATTTTAGCTTCTTTGACAGAAAGAAATTTGCTCACAGACGAGCTCAAAGCTGCGGTTGAGGGCGCAAATACCTTGTCGGATTTGGAGGACATTTATCTGCCTTATCGCCCAAAACGCCGTACTCGTGCCATGATTGCGAGGGAAAAGGGCTTAGAGCCCTTGGCTAATACCTTGTTTGAACAGAAAAATATCAAGGTTGAAACGGTGGCGGCTACGTTTATTTCGGAAGAAAAAGGCGTGAAAAATATAGAAGAAGCCCTCGCAGGTGCAAGGGATATTATTGCCGAAATG
This sequence comes from Bacteroidota bacterium, assembly GCA_013298365.1. GTDB lineage: Bacteria > Bacteroidota > Bacteroidia > J057 > J057 > JAAFHL01. Next base: position 2,878 of record JAAFHL010000433.1, read on the forward strand.
ATGAATGAGAATGCAGATGCTCGTAGCAAAATGCGTTTTCTTTTTACGCAAAAAAGTACCATTACTTGCAAATTGATAAAAGGCAAAGAGGTCGAAGGCGAGAAATTCAAAGATTATTTTGATTGGAATGAGTCGCTTGCAAAAGCACCTTCACATCGTTTGCTTGCCATGCGCAGAGGCGAAAATGAAGGCTTTTTGACCATGACGGTTGAGCCTTTGGAAGATGAAGCTCTTTATTTATTGGAAAAACAGTTTGTTATCAGCCGAAATGAAGCCGCCGACCAAGTGAAATTGGCGATAAAAGATGGTTATAAGCGTTTGCTTTCGCCTTCTATGGAAACGGAAATGCGGGTAACGTCAAAAGACAAGGCAGACATAGATGCCATAAAAGTCTTTGCAGACAATGCAAGGCAGTTGTTGATGGCGGCACCTTTGGGGCAAAAACGGGTAATGGCGATTGACCCAGGTTTTCGGACGGGTTGTAAGTTGGTGATTTTGAATGAGCAAGGAAAATTGTTGCATGACAGCGTGATTTATCCGCATTTTACCCCCGAAAAAACCAAAGATGCTGAAATACAGGTGAAAAAGCTCATTTTGGAATATAAAGTGGAGGCGATTGCGGTAGGAAATGGAACGGCTGGCAGGGAAACGGAAGATTTTTTGCGAAAAATAGGCTTTCCTAAAGAAGTTGCGATTGTGATGGTGAATGAAAGTGGGGCTTCAATTTATTCCGCTTCTGATGTGGCAAGAGAAGAATTTCCCGATTATGATTTGACGGTTCGTGGTTCGGTTTCGATTGGGCGCAGGTTGATGGACCCTTTGGCAGAATTAGTCAAACTCGACCCAAAATCCATTGGAGTAGGACAGTATCAGCATGATGTAGACCAAGTTTTGTTGAAAAAGTCGCTTGATGATACCGTTATGAGTTGCGTAAATGCGGTAGGCGTGGAAGTAAATACGGCAAGCAAGCAACTTTTGACGTATGTCTCTGGTTTGGGACCTGCTTTGGCGCAGAATATTGTAAACTATCGTAACGAACATGGGGCTTTTGCTTCTCGTGCAGCCTTGAAAAAAGTGCCTCGTTTGGGCGACAAAGCGTTTGAGCAAGCCGCAGGTTTCTTACGGATTAGAGATGCCAAAAATCCGCTTGATTCAAGTGCCGTTCACCCCGAAAGTTATCATATTGTGGAGAAAATGGCAAAGGATTTGGGCGTTTCTGTCAAGGAATTAATGCAAAAAAAGGAATTACATAGCAAAATTGTGCTTAAAAACTATGTAACTGCTGCTGTTGGCTTGCCTACTTTGCAAGACATTCTTTCCGAACTTTCCAAACCTGGTAGAGACCCTCGTGAGAAATTTGAAGTTTTTGCCTTTTCTGATGGCATAAATAGCATTTCAGACCTCTATGAAGGCATGGTTTTGAATGGGATTGTAACAAATGTTACGGATTTTGGGGCATTTGTGGATATAGGCGTACATCAAGATGGACTTGTTCACCTTTCTCAAATGGCAAATCGCTATATCAAACACCCTTCGGAAGTGGTGAAAGTGCAGCTAAAAGTGCGGGTAAAAGTTACTTCT
>JAAFHL010000434.1 GCA_013298365.1 Bacteroidota bacterium
GCATCGCTATCATTATACTGCCACGAAAGTTAGGTTTGAGCCATTTGATGAGACGCATGTTGCACTGCCCAAAGATGGTATAAAATTGACGATTGCTGCGGAAGAAAAATTGATAGACAAGGCGATGAAATAATATTTTGAAGGTTCTCGCAGATAAGGACATATTTAACCGCAGATTTGCGCAGATTTAGAGAAATCTGCGTAAATCTGTGGTTTTAATCTGCGGGAATATGCGAGAAATTAGCTTATGCCCACTCAGGCACTAATTCCCTCAAAGGAATCATTACAAAATCCCTTTCCTTATAATACAGATGCGGCAACTGCAAATGTGGCAGGTCTATTGTTTGCCGATGAAAATCAATAATATCTATATCAATATTACGAGGTCCCCATTTCTCCTTACGTTCACGTCCCATTTGCAATTCAATTTGAAGGCATACATTAAGTAATAAATTGGCATCTCCTTCAAAAGCAACCTCAATCACCGCATTTACAAAGCTATCTTGTTCCGTATTTCCCCAAGGAGCTGTCTCATAAAAAGTAGATTTTCGCAAAATATTTACGCCTTTTTCTGCAAGTTTTGAGATAGCTGTCTGTAAATTTTCGCTTTTATCGCCCATATTTGAGCCTAAACCAATATAAATCATATCAGCTTATTTCAATTTAATCGTTGTCTCCGTATAATGTCCTGCGGGAACAGGGTCTATTACTGCCTCAAAATAGCTTGTAGGAAGTCTGCCCCCTGGTAGCCACAACGCATTTGCGCCCATTTCATTGCCCGAAGGCATACGCAAATTAAATGCACAAGGGTCGTTGATGTCTATTCTCACAATTTCTTGCCCTGCCCAAGTGCCTGCGGGAATTCCTAATTGCGCCTCCACATCTTTGAGTCTGCCATTTGCATCTGCCAAAATCCAATCCATGTCGAATTTGGTAGTAATAAACTGTCCGTCAGGTCTGCCCAATTTTGCACGTCCATACTTGTCTAACACACTTTTGGGAACAAGATAAGAAGCACCCGATTGCAAAAAAGCATCTTCATAATTGAAAATATAAGCCTCAGACAAATATTCGGTGGGTTTCGGTCGCAACCCTTTGGCAGTAGCCAAAATTTTGGTCTTGCTCCAACCATTGATAAAAGGAATAGAATCAGTAACAATTGTCTCACTGCTAATGGAAGCAACAAAATCTGCTACTACATAAGGATTGGCATTCATTGTTGGAGGAAAGATGCTAAATAATAGCATCAATAAACACCCCCATTGCATCATTTTTTTCATATAATTTCGGTAAAATATGAGTGTGAACTCTTAATCCGACAAAGATATAATGCAAAATGAAATTTTCACAATTTTTATTATTTTTATTTTGTAAATGATAAAAAAAATTGAAATGTAAGCTATTTTATTTTTTACAAAATCCGCAATCTTCTTCAAAAAATATTTACGTTCTCGCAGATGAGTGCAGATAAAGAGTGCAGATTTATGCAAATTGTTTTTTTATCTGCGTTCATCTGCTTTTATTTGCGAAAATCTGCGAGAACTTAATCTCTACTTTCTACACACAATTTTCAAAGCTACATTTTTCTTTTCTTGGGCAGAAAGCGTAACCGTTTGCTTACTTTTTCCATCATCTACCATAACAGAAGCGGTATTAGGCGGAATACGTCCCACATTTAATGCCCTCATAATAAGATGATTATCCCCTTCATCTAAGGTAATTTCTATTACTTTTTCTTTTTTTAGCACCTTATATTCTTGCAAAAGCGGATAACCATTCAAATACAAAGAAATAATGTCGCCATCTTCTGCATTTGGGTCTCTCACAATGACCTTTACATTTCTATTTTGCACATTAATCGTATGTGTTACACGATACCTTGCCGCTTTTTTATCTTTCACTTTGGGCTGTTTTGGTTCTTTATCTTCTTTTTCCTTCACTTTGGGCTTCTCATTATCCGCCACTACCTCTTTTTTAGGTTTTACAGGTTTAGGCTTTTCTTGGCGCACAGCCACTTCTTTTTTCGGCTTCACAGGTTTGGGCTTTTCTTGGCGCACAACTACTTCTTTTTTAGGTTTTACAGGTTTAGGTGTTTCGACCTTGGGTGGCTTTTCTTTTTTGGTATTATTCGCCGTTGGCATAGACGGTTTCGGGAATTTGGCAACCGTAATCGGCACTTTCACATTCAAAAATACGGCAGAAATGCCGTATTTTATCACAGATTCCGCCGTAGAGCCATTGCTCATCACATAGTCCATCTTTTCCGAAAACATTTTACTCGCAGAAGCCTGAATCCCTATGCCAATTTCATACGGAACGGTATTCATATAGATGCCTCTCTGACCAACTTCTGGACAAATGATGATATTATGGCTGCGTAATGGCACAATCTCTACTGTTTTTTTCAATATCGTAGTGGAATAGTCATAAATCGTGGTGTCATTGCCCAAGGCATCGCCATCTTGTGCAATATTTGTGGCATATCTTGCCCCAAGTTGCGCATAATATTTCCCAAAATCTCGCTGCACATCAAGCGAATAACTTGTGTATTTTATGTCTTTGAGCCAATTTGCTTCTGTAAAATTGGGAACACTGGCAATAGGTTCTCTAAAATAATATGCCACCAAACTGCGATGAATCCCTGCCCGAATTGCCCATGAGCCATTCATGTCCATATCGTGTAGGCGAAACGCAAGCGATAGCCCTGCATTTCTTGGGAAAAGCCATTGCGTTTTTACTTGCCCATTTGCACCTACTACTTGTCCCAAATAGCTCAACCTGAAAGATGAAGTAAGGTTCTGCCCACCACTGACATTATTTACGCCTTGCGGCAGGGATATTCCAAGCCCAATTTCTGGTAGGACTTCAATGGATTTTATGCGTTGTGCATGTCCCAAAAGTGGAAGGAAAAACAGGAAAATTGAAAAATATTTGATATACATTATGGATAGTTGAAATTTTTAGGTTCTCGCAGATAAACGCAGATTTAACCGCAGATTTTCACAAATTAGGTTTTTCATCTGCGGAAATCTGCTTTTTTTGCAAAAATCTGCGTGAACCTAAATAGACACAAGAAGTTATATTTTTTTCGGTAATTGCAACTCAGAAAGCAGTATTTCCTTTTTAATTTTGGGTACACCTTTTACATCAAATACAGAGAATTTGATTTTTAATACCCCATTTTCATTTTCTAAGAACTCTATTCCCCCAAAATTGTTTCCTTGAAAAGCTTGTCCCTCCCGAAAATCACTCGGCTCTACATGATCCCAGGTTTCTGTAATACCACTCGAAGTCATATCATAAAGCGGATACATTCCATCTGGTTTTATGACATTTAACTCCGAATAATGAACATCTCCACTGATAAATAACACCCCATTTGCCCTCGTTTTTTCGATTAAACGTATCATTTTTGCTTGTTCTAAGGGAAAATTTGCCCATGTTTCGTAGCCATTATACTCCGTACCAAATTGCGTACTTGTACAAATAATTCGCACATCTGCAGGCTTGCGTAATTCTTCTTCCAACCACTTCCACTGCTGAGTTCCCAACATTGTAGCATGATAGTCAGTATTAACGGTGTAGTCATTCTTGTCTTTTTTATCTTTTTCGGGATTGGCTTTGAGCAATTTGCTGCGAAATGTGCGATTATCTAACAGAATCACTTGAATATTTTTTTTGCCTTTGGTTTGAAATTGATACGATGTATAAATACCTGCTCTTTTCCAGCGAGGTGAATTTTTAGGTTCTTCCCAAAATGTGAGAAAAACTTTTTTAGATTGTTTCTTCATGCGATATTCTTCCCCTGCATCATTTTTGCCATAGTCGTGGTCGTCCCAAGTAGCAATGAGCTTTGCATTTTTTTTCAGTCGCTGAAACTCAGATTTTGCAGCTAACAAGGCATATTTTTTACGCAAAGCCGCCATACTATGCGAATCTCCATAAATATTATCGCCTAAATAGATAAAAACATCGGGTTTAAACAAGGAATCTACAGTAGTCAAAATAGGTTGTGGCTTGTCTTGATGCCCACAAGAGCCAAATGCAATTTTTTTGAGGGTAGTTTGGGCAAAAAGATGAGCAGTAAGCCCCAGTATAAAGAACAAAATTATTTTTTTCATATCATTTATTTTTTAGTAAAAAAGGAGATAACGCTGACCCTTTACTTATCTGCGTTATCTCCCCTATCTCTATAAATAACTATCTATTTATTCTACCACCAATTTGCGAACAGCCGTTTTGTCGCCCACAGTAAGACGCACAAAATAGTAACCTGCGGAGAAATTATTTAAAGGTATCATAAATTCATTTGCGCCTTCTTGTGCAGTTGTATTCAGACGAGAAATTTCCTTTCCTGTCAAATCTACTACTTGAATAGCAACTTCTCCTTTTTGCGTAGCCTCATATTTAGCGGTAAATTGTCCTGAAGCAGGATTTGGATATACAG
>JAAFHL010000435.1 GCA_013298365.1 Bacteroidota bacterium
AACAATGTAAACTGTGCCATGAATGGGCAGTATTATATCTGTAATGACCAAAATAGTGTAGGGGGATTTGGTGCAGTTGTTTGCGCACCTACTTTTGGTTGTCCAGGCAATAATGCCACAACTACGGTGGAATATGATGGCTTTACTACGGTATTAAGGGCGGTTACAGGGGTTGTACCATGCCAATCGTATCATGTAAAAATTGTGATTGGAGATGGTTCTGACCATATTCTCGATTCAGGCGTATTCTTAGAAGCTGGCGGAGTAGGTTGTTCAGGCAATTTGCTCAATGTAAGTGTATCAAATTCTATCGGAGCAGGTGGAAATTATGCAGTAGAAGGCTGTGTAAACGGCGTATTTACCTTTACCTTACCTGCGCCCCTTATTGTTGCAGATACTTTCCTATTTCAGCTGGGCGGAACTGCGACTGAAGGCGTAGATTACCAAACAGGTGCTGTGCCTGATACGCTTATTATTGCTGCAGGAGCTTCTTCAGCCTCTATTATCGTACCTATTCTCTCTGATTTCATTTCAGACGGTGGCGAAACCATTCAGCTTATCTATACAGATTCTTCATTGTGTGGCTCTGTTGTATTTGTAGATACTTTTACATTATATATTCTTGACCCACCTGTTGTAAGTGCAGGACCCGATAAAGTGCTTTGTTCAGGTGATACGGTTAGCATGGGAGTACCGCCTTCTTTTGGACATAGTTATAATTGGACACCGAATACAGGCATCATTTTGGGAACAGACACGCTTCCTACGGCTTTTGTTTCCTTGATAAATAACACAGGCATTCCCTATACCATGACCTACCTTTTTGCCGATAGTGCGGGGCTGACGGGGTGTGTCTCGTATGATACCGTTTTAGTGGTGGTAAATCCGTCTGTAACGGCTGATTTTACTGCACCCAATGTTTGTTATGGAGCGACTGCTGCTTTTACAAATACAAGTACAGCAAATTCTGTGGCTTGGAGTTGGGATTTTGGAGACGGAAGCCCTATCAGCACACAATATAATGCGGCAAATTATTATGCTTCAGCAGGTACTTATAATGTACAATTAATTGTGAGTTCTGTTTTTGGATGTTTAGATACAATTGTACAACCGATTACCATTTATCCCAAACCTGTTGCCGATTTTAGTACGGCAAATATCTGCTTTGGAAATGCCGCAAGTTTTACAGACTTGACAAACTTGCCTATCAATGTTTATGCTTGGGATTTTGGAAACGGAATAGGTTTTTCTGGTTTACAGAATCCAAGCTATAATTATCCTAATCCTGGTAATTATAATGTTCAGCTTATTACCGCAACTTTGGAAGGCTGTTTAGATACTGTTGTAAAACCTGTTCAAATATACGAACCGATTAATGCGGGATTTGTAGCCCCTGCTGTTTGTTATGAAAATACATCACAATTCACGAATACAAGCACTGTCTTTGGGGGAACTTATACTTCTGTATGGGATTTTGGCGATATGCAAACTTCTACACAAAATAATCCTTCGCATCTTTATGCAAATGCAGGGATTTACAATGTAGTGTTAATTGTTACCACAAACAATGGCTGTAAAGACTCAATCAATCAATTAGTTACCGTTTATCCAAAACCGATTGCAGCCTTTACTGCTCCGCCCGTTTGTCATAACTTAGCTTCGCAATTTACAGACAATACAGGCACAGCGACACAATGGCAATGGGATATGGGAAATGCCACAGGTTTTTCTACGCAAAATGTAAGTTATATTTATCCTGTACCAGGTACATATCAGGTGCAGTTCATTGTAACAAACTCTGATGGTTGTAAAGACACCCTTGTAAAACCTGTAGATGTATATGCCCTACCTGTTAGTGATTTTGTGGTAGAAAATGAATGTATTTATGACAACTTTGTTTTCCAAAACCAAAGTACACAAGGCACAAATGCCATCAATACTTATTCTTGGAATTTTGGGGACACACAAACTTCTGCACAAACTGCACCTACACACCTATATGGTTTGCATGGCGCATATACGGTTACTTTGGTAACAACCGATGTGTTTGGCTGCGCAGATACCTTGAAAAAACCCATAGAAGTGTATGCAAAACCTACTGCACAATTTGGTATGGGTAATGTTTGTCAAGATGCGACTGCAACTTTCACAAATGGTTCTACAGTTGTGGCAGGCACTATCAATATCAACAGATGGGAATTTGGTGATGGAAATGGTTCTCTAAGCCTTTCTCCTGACCATATTTATACAACACCTGGCGTTTTCTTTGTAGAATTATTGGTGGTTACAGAAAATAGTTGCGTAGATAGCCTGACAAGACCTATCAGCATTTTCCCAAAACCTACCCCTTTATTTGAGGTAGATCCTGTATGTTGGGGAGATGAAAGTTCTTTCTTAGACAATTCTATTGTAAGCCCTATTGTAGCAAGTGACATCATTGTAGCTTGGAATTGGGACATGGGAGACGGTACAAATGATGTACTACAAAGTCCAAGTCATTTGTATTCAGAGCCAGGAAGTTATGCAGTTACGCTTACTTTGACAACAGATAAAGGCTGTGAGCGTTCTATTACAAAATCTGCTTTGGTAAACATCGTACCTATTGAGCCAATTATCAACAATGATACAGTTTGTTTGGGCGGCGATGCCTCATTGTCTGCCGTTGCACCGAATGGCGTAAAAGTGAATTGGTACTATGCACCTACCGACTCGATTCCATTCCATACAGGCTATCAATATTTCCTCGAAAATGTTATCAGCACACATCAATATTACATACAGGCAATACAAATATCAGGCGGCTGCAAAAGTCCTATTTTGGAAATAAATGCCCAAGTATTCAACGAAAGCAATCAAAATTTACAAATTTCTGATTCTTTGGTGTATATACCTACGGCTACCGTATCTTTCTCGGTAGGAAGTGATATTGAAATCATCAATTACAACTGGGCGTTTGGAGATGGCTATACTGCTACAAGCAACTCCCCTACCCCTGTGCATCAATATCAATATCCTGGTCGTTATACAGTAACGGTAACAACCACAGATAAAAATGGCTGCGAGAAAACATTGAGTAAAATCATCACCGTAAAAGAAGTGTTTGGCATACAAGTACCTTCTGCTTTTACGCCCAATGAAGACTTGGTAAATGATGTATTCTTTGTGGGTGCTTTTCAAGTAGCAACATTCCGTATAGATGTTTACAATCGTTGGGGACAAAGCGTATTCTCTTCCGAAAATCCCGATTTCCGTTGGGACGGCAAAACAGGAAATGGAAAAGATTGCCCAGAAGATGTGTATGTCTATAAAATTGATGCGGTTTCTTCTAATGGAAAACCTATTAATAAATCAGGAACAATTACTTTGACAAGGTAGTTTTTCATTAAAGTATTTATTTTTGCACCCACTAAGCAACAAAGGGACACTAAGAAAAGTATAAACTTAGTGTCCCTTTGTGCCTTAGTGGTTATTTAATGATAATAAGTTTTTCGGTTTTGAGTAGTTCATAACACAAAACTACTATCTTTTGAGTAATTTCTACTTTTTATTTGCGAAAATCCTATCAAAATCCTATCTTTGCCCTAAAATACGTCAATTCTATGAAATTTACTCCTCAAGAACCTGTTGCGTGGTTTTCGCCAAGCGTACTTGCAAATGCCGCTACAAAAGTGGTATTATCTTCTATTTTCGGTTCTTATGCTGACAAAAGGGAAGGTTTTCGCACCGAGAATGCTGCTTTTTTTGATTACAGTGCTGGGGCAGAAAATTTACATATTACGTCTATCGCAAAAACGACGCTTTCTTTGAAAGAATCTATGGAGTTTATGCGAAATGTAGCGGATAGTCAAATAGATGCGTCAAGGGCGACAAAAGGCGAAGAAGGAGAGAGAGATACAAGTGATATGTGGATTGACTTTGTTTCTGATTTGGGCGATGGCTTCAATGCGACTTATACAATGGCGCACTTGTTGGCGCAACCTGAATTGGCGGCTTACAATACAAAACTCCCTCGTGGCAAAGTGCTAATTATGGGAGGTGATGAGGTGTATCCGACTGCGGATATTATCGAATACAAAAACCGTATGTTAGGTCCGTATAATGCTGCGTTTCCTTTTCTATTTGAAGATACAAATCGTCCGCACCTATATGCTATTCCAGGCAATCACGATTGGTATGATGGGCTGACCAATTTTGTAAAGATATTTTGCCAAAAAAGATTTATTGGAAACTGGGAAACCTATCAACAATACAGTTATTTTGCGATAAAACTGCCACATAATGTCTGGCTGTGGGCAATAGATGTGCAGCTTGTGTCCGAAATGGATTTGGGACAAATGGAATATTTTAGGCGTGTCATCAAACATGCAGAAGAAAATAGCGGCGGATTTAGTGGAAGCAATGTTATATTATGTACAGCCGAACCTGCATGGGTATTTAGGGCAAC
>JAAFHL010000436.1 GCA_013298365.1 Bacteroidota bacterium
ACAAATTGTAGGAAAAGAAGGGGGCTTGTGAAAATGCTTGTTGCCCAAAGATGAGCAACAATAAAGCAGAAAAGATAGTTTTTTGCATAGTTAGTAAATGTTATAAGGTAAATAATGTCCAAATATAGGGAAAAAAACGACAAAAAATAAATCAAGATTTTTTTTGGAAAGATGTATCCTAATTCTTAATTTTGCTAACTAAATACTGGAAATTATGAGTGAATTATTAATGAAATACCAGCAATTAAATACCTTTTCTCAAATGGAATTGTTAGACTTTTTGAATTTTTTGCTCTTGAAACAAGCAAAAAAAAAGGAATTTGATGTAGTTGCGTATAAGAAAAATATTTTAAATGTTTCTGTTTGGGCAGAAGCAGATATAACTGAAATGGAACAAAATACAGCATTATTCAATCAATGGACGATAAGGGAGTGGTAATAGATACCAATATTTTCATTGAGCATTTACGTGCAAAAGACAAAGAAAATACAAGCCTTTCCCAACTTAATGAGGAAAAGACTTGGTATGTTTCAGTTATTAGTGTTTTTGAGTTATATGTTGGTGCAACAAGTTTGCAGAAGAAACAAGATGTAGAAATACTATTAACAAATATTCATATCTTGGGAATGAATGAAGATATAGCTAAAATAGCTGCGGAAATCGCAATAAACTTAAAACAAAAACATCAAATAATTGAATTTAGAGATATTTTTATTGCAGCAACAGCTTTATATTATAATATGCCTATAATAAGCCTCAACCGAAATCATTTTCAAAGAATTGAAAACTTGCAACTATTGTAAAATATGCGAAAAAAACTATTTTATACCCTTGTGGGTGTTTTAATCTAAGATGAGCCCCACAAGCATATCGTAAGTAGCAATTATCTGCAAAAATCTGCGATAAATAAAAAGAAATATCCTATTTTTGCACTATGAAAGATTTAGCATTTTTAGACGAATTAAATCCTGCACAATACCAAGCAGTTACAGATGTAGAAGGTCCGCAAATGATTGTTGCAGGTGCAGGTTCGGGCAAAACGAGGGTTTTAACCTATCGTTTGGCATTTATTATTTCACAAGGCTTTGCAGAGCCGCAGGAAATGCTTGCCCTAACCTTTACAAACAAAGCCGCAAAGGAAATGCGAGAAAGGATTACGAAATTGGTGGGGCAGCAGGCTAAATCTATTCAGATGGGAACATTTCACAGCGTTTTTGCTCGTTTGTTGCGAAATGATGCCGAGAAATTGGGCTATACCCGCAATTTCACCATCTATGATGACGATGACCAAACCTCTTCGGTAGGCGCAATTATCAAAGAATTGAAATATGACGACAAAGTCATAAAGCCTCGTGCGGTTTTAAATTTTATTTCTAAGGCAAAAACCAAACTCTTTACCCCCGAACAAGCAAAAGCACAAATAACCGCTGATGATGAGTTTGGACAAAAAGCTTTGATGGTTTATAAAATCTACCAAGACCGTTTGTTTAAGGCAAATGCCATGGATTTTGATGATTTGTTGATGAAGCCTTTGGAATTATTTGAAAAATTTCCTGAAATATTGGTCAAATACCAAAATTTCTTCAAATTTATCATGGTAGATGAGTATCAAGATACGAATCATGCACAATATATGATAACCAAATTGCTGGCGGTAAAGCATGGAAACATCTGTGTTGTGGGCGATGATGCGCAAAGTATTTATGCGTTTCGTGGGGCAAATATTCAAAATATTCTGAATTTTAGAAGTGATTTCCCCAAGCTCAAAGTCTATAAATTGGAGCAAAACTACCGTTCTACCAAAGTGATTGTAGAAGCAGCAAATGGCGTGATTAAATATAACAAAAATCAACTTGAAAAAAATGTATTTACCCAAAATGAATCAGGTGAGTTGATTTTGGTAATGGAATGTGAATCGGAACAAGAGGAAGGGAAAAAAGTAGCCGATAAAATCAGAGAATTAAAGCAAACACAGAACTTTTTTAACAAGGATTTTGCCCTTTTGTATCGTACAAACTCACAATCTCGTGCGTTAGAAGATGCTTTGCGGAGGGTAGGGCTAAAATACAAGATTTTTGGGGGAACTTCTTTTTACAAAAGGAAAGAAATAAAGGATATTGTCGCTTATTTGCGTATTTCTATCAATCCAGATGACGAACAAGCCCTCAAACGTATCATTAACTATCCTACAAGGGGCATAAGTGATGCAACGGTTACGAATATTTTGGGTTTTGCGGCACAACATCGTATTTCTTTTTGGGAGGCAATCAAAAGAGCAAATGAAGTCGGTTTGATAGCAAGGGCGGTAAATTCCGTCAATCAGTTTGTAACTTTGGTAGAAAGTTTTCATAAAATTGCGGCAGAGCATACGGCTTTTAGTGCCGTAGAAACGATTATCAAGGCAACTTCTATTTTAAAAGATTTGCATACAGAAGGCACGCCCGAATCGTTGGTGCGTTGGGAAAATGTGCAAGAACTTATCAATTCTGCCAAAGAATATTCGGAAGCTATCCCTGCCGAAGCCGATAAGTTAGATGCGTATTTAGCTGAAATTTCCTTGTTTACTGATGCTGAAGACAAAGACGGAGAAACCGATTATGTTACCTTGATGACGATTCACTCGGCAAAAGGTTTGGAGTTTAAAACCGTATTTTTGGTGGGCTTAGAAGATGGCTTATTTCCTTCTTTTACGTCATTTGAAACGCCACAAGATTTGGAAGAAGAAAGAAGGCTTTTTTATGTGGCAATTACCCGAGCCGAAAAAATCTTATTGATTTCTTACGCAAAATCTCGTAGTCGTTGGGGCAAAACACAATATAATGAACCAAGCCGCTTTTTGCATGAAATAGACAGCAAGTTTTTGCAGGTTTCTCGTTCCTCCAAGTTTGGTGGAACTTTGGGTAATCGCACAACACCGCTTACAAATCGTCCTGCAAATGTCTCTAATCCAACACCTATTCCAAGTGCCGACACCTTTGTGGCATCGCCCGTAGAATTGCTTGCCGCAGGGCAGATTGTGATACACCAAAAATTTGGGATAGGCAAAATTTTGACCATAGAAGGCTCAGCCGAACAACGCAAAGCAAATGTGAACTTTGACAAAGAAGGTCAAAGGGTTTTGTTGTTGAAATATGCAAAATTGCAGATTATAAAATGAGCTTAGCGAAAAATTAAATGCTTATCTCTTATGTAGTTTATTCCCGCTAAATAGTTATTTTTGCAGGATAATTTTCTACACATATATTTTATATGAAGTATTCATTACTTTTTTCTGGATTTTTGGCGATTTGGGCAAATCTATTTGCACAGAACGCCTCACTCAATATGATAAAACTGGGTCATATTGCCTATCCTAATAATGATTTGTCTAATATTTGGGGCTATGTAGCACCTAATGGGACAGAATATGCCATTATTGGTACAGAACTGGGCGTTTCGATTGTGAGCCTTGCTACGCCTACAAATCCTGTTGAACTCCAATTTTTGCCAGGTATTCAAACGATTTGGCGAGAGGTCAAAACGTTTAGTCATTATGCCTATATTTCAAACGAAGGAGGAGATGGGCTAAGAATCATTGACTTATCCAATTTACCCGGTAATGTAACCTACAAAGATACGATTATGAGAGGCATAGAAACCATTCATACCGTTTCGGAGGCAGATGGCTATTTGTATTTGAACGGAACAAATATTGGCAATGGTGGCTTGCAAATTTTCAACCTAAACAATGACCCTTGGCGACCTGAATTTATAGGAGAATACACAACTCGCTATGTACATGATTGCTATGTTCGTGATGACGTTGTTTATGCTGGTGAAATTAATGATGGACTTTTTACCATGATTGATATTACGGATAAAGCAAACCCTGCTGTTATTTCTACACATTCCTACGCCAACTCCTTCACACACAACACTTGGCTCAATGCTGTGGGAGATGTGTGCTTTACTACGGACGAAAAAGATGCTGCCTACGTCTATGCTTGGGACATCACAGACCCCAATAATATCACACAAAGAGACCGAATTAGAGGCAGTCAAAGTGCAGGGGCTTCTATTCCGCACAATATCCATGTTTTAGATGAATATGGCGTAACTTCTTATTACAAAGATGGCGTAGTAATTTTTGATGTGGCTCGCCCCGACAATTTGGTAGAAGTTGCCTATTATGATACTTCACCTCAAACAATTGGTGGCGGTTTTGCAGGTTGTTGGGGCGTTTATCCCTACCTTCCTTCGGGCATTATTATCGCTTCTGATATAGAGAATGGCTTGTATGTATTGGGTGCTACCTATCAAAGGGCTTGCTATTTGGAAGGGCTTATTACTGATGCTAACACGTCGCAGCCTATTTCTGGTGCAAACATTAGCCTTGTAAATACCATAGACAACTCTTTATTGAATGGGAAATACGCCGCAGGAATTGCTACAGCAG
>JAAFHL010000437.1 GCA_013298365.1 Bacteroidota bacterium
GGCAGGTCAAACCCCAGGCTCTGTGGGCGCAGACATCATGAATATTTGTAATGAAGCGGCTTTGATTGCTGCCCGTAAAAATAAAGAGGTAATTGACCGTTTGGATTTTCAAGATGCGATTGATAGGGTAACTTTGGGATTGGAAAAGAAAAGCAAAATTCTCACCCCAAAAGAGAAGAAAGTTACGGCATATCACGAAGCAGGTCATGCGGTAGTTGGTTGGTTTTTGCCACATGTTCCATCGCTTAATAAAGTTACGATTATTCCTCGTGGCAGAACTGGCGGACATGCACAATATCTTGATAGTGAGCGTTCTTACGATACATTTGAATATCTTTTCGATTTGATTTGTATGAGTCTTGGCGGACGTGTAGCAGAGGATATTATCTTTGGACAACGTTCTATGGGTGCGCAAGGCGATTTAGAATATATCACAAGGGTAGCATATAGCATGGTTACGATTTTTGGTATGAATGATAAAATCGGAAATGTTTCTTTTAGAAATGATGATGATTATTCTTTTTCAAAACCATATTCCGAAGCAACAGCTCGTATTATAGATGAGGAAGCCAAGAAAATCATTGACAGGGCTTATGATAGAACGCTTGAAATGCTCAATGAAAAAAGAGAACAATTAGAGGCAGTTGCACAGGAGTTGATTACCAAAGAAATCATTTTCAAAGACGATTTGATTCGCTTGATAGGAGAGAGACCGGCAGATATTGCTGCTGCTTAATCCTTGATTTCACCTAAAGAAAGGGCGTAACATGGTATGTGTTACGCCTTTTTTATGTAAAATTTCTACTGATAAAATCTATCATGGCTTTCTCATAAAAAATACTTGAATAAAAGGGTCTATTTTACCACAAAGTTCTCAAAGTATGCACAAAGAACACAAAAATGTATCGAAAACAAGCTACTTCGTGTTCTTTGTGTATGCTTTTCTTTGTGAACTTTGTGGTTTTATTGTTAAGGGAATGTCATTTAAAATCTATTAAGGTTTCAAAAACTTCGCCAACTGTTTTTGCTTATATTTTGAAGCAACTTTCGCTGGTGTTCTACCATAATTGTCTTTCAAATCTTTGGCTGCATCTTTTTCTACCAACAAACGAGCGATTTCAAAATTGCCACTTTGTGCTGCATAATGCAAAGCTGTCATACCAAATTCACCTGCCGCATTGACCTCCGCCCCTTTTTTGAGCAAATAATCTACCATAGAAATGTCTTTGTTGATAACAGCATAGTGCAAAGATTGAAGATTCTTTTTGTTACGAGCATAAATATGACAATTTGTTTCGCACAATGCACGCACTACGTCCAAATATTTGCCACTTGCTGCCAGTAATAAAGGCGTATTTCCCGCATTATCTATTGCCTCTACGTCCGCTTTGTTGTTGATGAGTGCTTGCATCATGTCTTTGCTGCCTTTGCGAGCCGCTATAAGTAATGCCGTTTCTTGCGCATCATTTTTGACCTCCACATTTGCTTTATTTGTGCCAAGCAAATCCCAAAGTATGTCTTTTTGTCCCTTTTCTACCACTTCTAATAGAAAATATTTGCCATTAATTTGCTTGTTAAAGTCGGTTTCATCAGAAAAAAGTGAACGACATATTGCGATTTGATTTTTTTCCAACGCATACAACAAAGCATTTTTGCCATTGTCAAGCGACATTTCTCCTAATTTTTTTGAATAATCGGCACAGGTTTTCACCCATTCTGCCTTGCCATTTTCGATAGAAAATTGCAGGATTTGTGCCATCAAAAACTGCCCATCTGTTTGATTTTTAGTCATTACCTTTGCAAGCACTTCGCTTATAGAAGCATTTGCCGCCAACAATTTTGCCACCATCTTAGGAGAACGATTGTAGGCTGCGTAAGAAAGTGCCGTTTCGCCTTGTGAACTTACAAAATGCTGATTTGCGCCATTGTCTAATAAAAGAGAAGCCATATCATCATATTTTTTGGAAATGGCTATCATCAACAAACTTTCGCCTTTGTCGTTGCGTGCATCAATCGAAACTTTGTCTTTTTTCTTCAACAAAGAACGCACACTTTCCAACTGATTTGCCTCTACTGCTGCCAAAATAGCAGATTTTGTATCAGATGTATTTTCAGAAAGCAACTCTATCATTTTGGTACTGCCCAAACGAGTTGCCACAATCAAAGCACTTTCGCCTTTGCTATTTTTCACATCTACCTTTGCGCCTTTTTGTATCAAAGTTTGTCCCGCATTTGCCGCATTTTTTTCCGCTGCCCGAAACAATAAATCTTGCAAATTATAAGCACTTGGACTTGTGTAAGAAGCTAATAATAAGCCTAATACCTCGCCTTGGTCATTATCAATGGCGCATTGCATCACATCTTTTCCTTCATACGTTGCCCCTACCCCGAGTTTTTGCGCTATGGCACGTTGTACAAAGGCTGCATCTCCATTGGCGATTTTGGCAAAATATTCTTTGGTAAAAATCGCATTATTGTCTGTGCGCATTTTCTTGATTTCCACATCATTAGGCGAAAAAGAATAGGCTTTTTCGGTCATTGAGGTTCTTTGAATCAAGTCTTTTTCAAATATCGAAGCAAAAGCCAAGGAAAAAGGATGGTTAGGATTTTTTTGCAAAGCCATTTCCGCCAATTTTTGACTTGCTACATCAAATTCTCTCAAATTTGCATCTAAACCTGCCGTTTTGTGTTTGCGAACCGCTGCATTTATCAACTCATCGGCAGTAGCTTTGTTCATATTTGCCTCATTATCAAACTGATTACAATTTGGTTTGATACACAAATTGCCGATTTCCGCTTTTTTGCCCGCCACAGGGTCTTTATACACCACAAAAGCCGCTTCGTGTGTGGCTAAGGCTTCTTTTTGCGTAAAAAAATCTTCCATACACACATAAAATTTTACGTGTTCCATGTTGCAAGACTCACAACCTGCATCAAAAGAACGAGCCGCAAGCACCAAAGCATCTGCCCGCATTTGCACTGTCTTTGCTTTTTCGGAACGATATTTGGCAATTAAATCATTTTTAAGTGTCTCATATTCAGCATCTAAACGAATCATACGCTCACAATCTGCGATTTTATTTTTGGCAGCCATATCATTTGGGAGAAATTCTAATGCACTTTTGTATTCCCGTATCGCACGTTGATAATCCTTGCGCCCAAACGCCATATCGCCCGCTTGCACCGCTTGTGCGTAGTTTGCTTGCGCAATTTGTCCTTCAATTTCCTTCAATTTCGCATTGATGGTATTTTGGGTTTGTGTGTCATTTGGAAAAAGTTGGCGAGCTTCGGAATAGTGATTTTTTGCTGTTGCATACTCTTTGCGTGCCACAGCAGCATCACCCTGCGCAATCAAAGCATTGTATTTTTCCTTTGTCATGGCAGTTTCTACCCTTTCGAGCCAGTCATTTGCCTTATTTGCATTGGTAAAATCACCTTTGGCAAATTCTTGACATTCTTTGTAGAAGGAAATCGCATCTTCATATTTTTTTTGCGAAAAAGCCTCATTTCCTTTTTTGGCAGCGATTTCAAAACGAGTTGCGTTCAACTTTTTGCCAATCGTAGCATCATTTGCTTGCATTTTGAGGGCTTGCAAATAGAAACCTTCGGCTTTCGGATAATCTTTTGCAGCAAAAGCGGCATCGCCATCGGCTACTATTTTGGTGAAATTGCCTTGTGCTTGAACCGCTTTAATGCGCTGTTCGATAATGTTTTGTCCTGCAAAAGCAATGTCTGTGATTTGTAAATCCTTCAAAATCCATTTGCCTTGATAGACTTTTTTGGCACTGTCTGCTGTCATGCCAATAAACAGTTCCGCCCATGCTCTTGGCTCTTTTCTTTCTTGCCCAAAAGTGCCATTTGCTTTGCCAATAATATTGGAAACATCAAATAGCACATAGCCCAAAGTTTGATTTTTGACATCAACAACTGCGGCTTTTAAGACCAATTTGGTAATCGTCAAAGCATTGATTTCCTCGCCAATTTCGCTAATTTCATACTTTTGCCCATTCAAAATATATTGCTGCCCAAATTGCCAAGCCATGCTGTTCCACTCAGTAAGAGGCGCATCTGGCGAAAAATCTTCCATCGCATATTTGAGCGAAATATTTTTGAGCTGTGGACCTTGTGGCATTCCCCTCGGAATCGTCCAATTTTCCAATGTGAGTGTACCTTCCTTTTTGGTAGCAAACATGCTTAAGGTACAAAAAAGAGATAAGAAAAGTAATACGTTTTTCATAAATAAAAAATGATAAGAAATGATAGCCTACATTACTTGACAAATGTCGCATATTTTATACCAAAAAAAGAGATATTTTGTTTGATGTGTGGAATGAAGGGATAAGCGTGGAAAATGTTAAGGTTATAGTGAAATAGAAGGGAATCGGGGGTTTGTTTCCCTGTCTTTCTTGTCTCGGCTCTGTATAGCCTATCA
>JAAFHL010000438.1 GCA_013298365.1 Bacteroidota bacterium
TATTTGCAAAGTGTTGGGCAAAAGCGAAACCAAAGAAAAATCCACTTCATTTTTCCCCAAACATTCTACTACTTGGGCTTTATTCGTTACATCAAGGAGCAATTCTATTCCATCATGTAGCTTTAAGAAATCGGCTAAAAAATAAGGCATCACGTATTTTCCAGTGGAAACAACCGATATTTTTAAACGTCCAGACAATTGCCCCTTGTAAGCCATTGTCTTATAGTTGATGGCATATACCTCATTCAGAATGTTTTCGGCAGCAATCGCTATTTCTTTTCCAAAATCGGTAACAAACAATTTTCGCCCGATAACCTCTGTCAAAGGAATATCAAATTGGTCTTGAAAATTTTTGAGTTGAATAGATACCGCAGGCTGCGTTAAATAGAGTTCTTCCGCAGCTTTTGTAATACTTTCCGTTTGCGTTATTTTTAAAAATACTTGTAATTGATGTAATGTATAATTCATATTGCTGTTTTGAGGCTGCAAATATACCTAATCATACGACTTAATATAGTATTGGACTTATTTTTGCCAATAAATCCTTACTAAATACTTTTGTTTGAATGTACTCGTACAAGCGAGTAGCAGAAAGTTTTTCAAAATTGATAGCTGAAAACATGGTTGTGTTTTTTTATGATTGAAAATCCTTGTCAGATAGTTGTATGGTTTTCACTTGCCCATTTTTGTAAATTGGCGTAGAGTTGTGTTTTGTAAAAGGCTGGTTTTGAATACGCTGTACGAAAATGTGCAGATAATCGTATGTCGTTAATATGGTCTTGCGTTCTTTTTCCATTAATATATAAACTCAAAATCTTCATAAAGTCATGCCCATTACAAAGTTGATATAAATCGTGTGTTGGCTTTTCTAAAGATTTTGCATGTAAAGTAAGTAGATTAGTGTCTTTTTCTATCGCATTTGGGGAAACAGAAATAAGTTTCATAAGGTATTTTTCGACATCCATTTTCAAGGTATTTCCCTCAAATACCCCACCATAAGAAACAGCTTTAAACTTTAGTTCTGCATTATTTTGGTCGTTCCACCAGCGTAGATAACTCACAAATTGTAACACTGTTAATATATCATTACGAAGTTTTAATGGATTTTCTGTCTCTTTTCCGCCAAATTCTGCCATAATTGATTCAAAAGTTTCATCAGCATAAACCATCATCATTTCCAAATCATGAAAATCCGTTAAAAATAATTCTGGTAAACTTGATGTTTTTCCTTCTAAATATAAAAAATCTGCATCTCTAATACCAATAATCAGCCCCCGAAAATTGCTGTCGCCCACAAGTATTTGTACACATTCTTGCAATTTTTCTACGCCGCCCGAAAACGTTTCTACTTTGCAATGACTTGCCAATAAACGCTTAAATATCTTGCAATCATCATCACCTTCAACTAGCACAAATATTTTACCTTTACTAAGCGGATTTGACGCATCTAAACGCAATTCAGTCATTTTTTCTACATCTGAAATATCTTCTCTGGTCATTTAATTGCGTTTTTCGAGGTTATATACTAAATTACAAACTAAATCCCAACGATTGCCAATGATTTGCGGAGAATGGGTGGCTATCACAACTTGTACTTTTTGTAATTCAATGATTTTGAGCAAGTCTGATACAAATTCTTTTTGCCAAGTAACATGCAATGATATTTCGGGTTCATCTATTAGTATCATCATATTTTCTTTTGCGTTAAAAATAAGTTCGTATAACAAAACGATTTCATGTTGCTCTCCCGAAGAAAGTGCAGTCAAGTTAAGCGGTTTTTTATGTATAGTTTCAAAATAAAAACCTTTTGTTTTGCTAATCTTAATAGATTTAAACGTAAAACGGCGTTTATTTAAAATAGTCGTAAATAGATTTAATTTTTTTAATAATATATCAAAAACGCCAAATTTCTCCTCACTGTCTTTCAAATAGATAGATAATACTTTCGCATTTTCTGGGTCATAATCAGGTACTTCTTGTTCTGTTTCTACTAAATGATAGGATTTGAGCAGATTTTGCTTTTCTATTAATTGCTTAAAACGATTTTTAAAATCTTCTTCTGATAGCTGAACAACCCCATTTAGCAAGCGTTTTGGAAAAGTACTGTCTAATTCTTGAGAAAGTTCGAGCCATTTTTTTTGTGTACTTTCAATATTAGATTGTAACTCTCTTGCCAATTCATTAATGGTAGAGACCATTTCTCTGTCGTCCCTATATCCATTTTGATAATCTTCCTCTGTTACTTGTGGCTTTCGGAATAATCGTTGTTCCTCGATTAAATGTACCCTAGAAAGCTGAGAGGTATGATTCTCTAATACTGAATTAAATTTCAGATAACTTTCATATAATTCTAATAACTCTTCAAAAACTGATTGAGCGATATTTTTTTGACTACGTTTTATTGCATCTATCCGTTTATGAATATCTACTCCTCTTGCGAATGAATCTTGTAAAAGATTATTCTCTTTCAGTAAATCCTCTATTTTCTGAAGATTGTTTTCGTATGAAGAAACTAAAATATGTTCTTTCTTTATGTGTATAAATATTGCTTCTCCTATTTTCAATATTTCAAAAACAGTATTATTATCAAAACTCAAAACAATTTTCTCAAACAGCAATTTATCAAAATACTCAAACTCCTTCCCAAAAAAATGATAAATAATATTCAATATTTTTGTTTTCCCAAATCCATTAGGACCTGTGATTATCAGTAAATTATCTTTATTTTCAATCGGAATATCATAATCGAAAATATCAAATAATTTTTCTATTTGAAGGCGAATTAGTTTCATTTATAATTTGTTAAAATTTTACCACTAAGGCACAAAGGTTCACTAAGATAATAATCAAAGCAATTCAATGCCTTAATGGTAAAATATGAAAAACTGTTTATTTTTCTGTGCTTGTTGTTTCTTCGATTACTTCTCCCTCAATCGCAATCACTTCCTCCTCCTTCACTTCCTCCTCTTTCGTTACACTCGTAATAGAAGCAATCTCATCATTTTCATTCAAACGAATCAAACGAACCCCCATCGTTGCACGTCCTGTCTCGCTGATGAGCGATGAATCCATACGAATGGCAATACCGTTTTTGGTGATAATCATCAAGTCCAACGATTCATCTATTTGTTTGATGGCAATAAGTTTTCCTGTTTTTTCGGAAATATTCATGGTTTTCACGCCTTTGCCACCACGATTTTGCGAATTGTAAGCATCAATTTTACTTTGCTTGCCATATCCTTTTTCAGAGACAACTAAGAGATTGACATTCAAATCACGAATAACAACCATACCGATAACCTCATCTACTTCGCTATCTAAGCTAATGCCTCTCACACCAGATGCCGTTCTGCCTACGCTGCGCACATCTTCTTCGTGGAAACGAATCGCTTTGCCTGAGCGAACTGCCAAAATAATTTCGCTATTGCCATCAGTCAATTTTGCTTCTACTAACTCATCGCCATCATTGATGGTGATGGCATTGATACCATTTACACGAGGACGGCTATATGCTTCCAAAGAAGTTTTCTTTACCGTTCCTTTTTTGGTAGCCATGATAATATGGTGCGAATTAATGAAATCTTTGTTTTCAAGGCTTTCTACCGTTATAAATGCCTTGATTTTGTCGCCAGGCTCAATTTGAATGATATTTTGAACGGCACGCCCTTTATTTGTTCTGTCGCCTTTGGGAATTGCATAGACTTTGAGCCAATGACATCGCCCTTTTTCGGTGAAAACTAACAAATAATTATGCGTTTTGGCATCAAACATATATTCTACAAAGTCTGTATCTTTTGTGCCTGCGCCTTTCATGCCTTTTCCGCCACGAGCCTGTGTACGATATTCGGCGGTAGAAGTACGTTTAATATAGCCTTGATGCGAAATGGTAACAATTACATCTTCATTTTCAATCAAATCCTCATAATTGATTTCTCCATCAGCATGAAGAATTTCGGTGCGGCGTGCATCACCAAAGACACTTTTTACTTCAACCAACTCATCTTTGATAATCTTCATACGCAATATCTCGTCCATCAAAATAGATTGAAGGTAAGCGATTTTCTCCATAATCTCATTGTATTGCGCTGCTATTTTGTCTCTTTCTAAGCCTGTAAGACGTTGCAAACGCATGTCAAGAATGGCTTTTGACTGTATTTCAGAAAGCTCAAAACGAGTAACTAAGCCATTTAAGGCGTCTTCTGGGGTACGTGCGCTACGAATAAGGGCAATCACTTCGTCTAAATGGTCGAGGGCAATCATCAAACCTTGCAAGATATGCGCACGTTTTTGCGCTTCTTCTAAGTCATATTGTGTGCGGCGAACCACAATCTCATGACGATGATCTACATAATGACGAATCAAATCTTTGAGATTCAAAGTCATTGGGCGACCTTTTACAAGTGCAACATTGTTCATGCTAA